>NZ_LFJJ01000333.1 GCF_001189365.1 Candidatus Burkholderia verschuerenii
GAGCAGATCAACTTGCAGCATCCGTTGGTTCGCCTGGCCGATCTGATCGAATGGGAGCGGTTGAACACGGCGATGAGTGCGAGCTGTATCGCACCGCGGCCGACCGGCAACGTCGCCCCGACTGATCGCCGGGCTGTTGTATCTCCAACATGCGTTTGACCTGTCCGACGAAGAGGTCGTGTGGCAATGGGTGGAGAACCCGTATTGGGTGCGCCGGGAGACCGGCAAGGTGTAGGTGGTGAGAGTCCACTACGATGAAGGCATAGCGAGCCACATCGCCCCCGAGCCGTGCGTGGGCATCGGCGAGGAGGTCAGCGAAGCGTCGGCAGGGGAATGTGTAGGCCAGCCATGGAGCCACGAAATGGTTTATATCCCGGATGCCGACGCGCTCCAATACGTGGAAGGCAATACGAGCGGGCGCGACATCGCGAGTGCCTACCGATCCGGCGTGGTCGTAGAACCTGGCATGCACGCAAGCGCCTTGCACGGGAACCGGGAGATCTCACGTCTGACCTGGCGTTGTAGCGGTATTGGCCAGGTCCGCATCGGGAAGGTGAGGAGCCGAAGCCGATGATGTACGGACGTGAGAAGTCAGACTCCGCCGTAGTAGCGAAGAAGCCTGCGAACAAGGTCGGGAACCCGGCTGCGGAGTGGGTGGAGCCAAGGGCGGGGACCGAGGGAAACGCGAACCAGAACCGCACGCGCCGGGCGCAGAACCGGGGAAGCGTGTCACAGGGACTGGATCGCGTACGGCAGTTGGCGAGACAGCATAAGAAGATGCGTTTCACGACGTTGCTGCACCACGTCACAGTCGAGCGGCTGAGCGCTGCGTTCTATGCGCTCAAACGTAAGGCGGCGCCGGGAGTTGACGGCATGACGTGGCAAAGCTATGAAGCGGGACTGGAGAGCAATCTCCGGGACCTGCACAAGCGGGTTCACACAGGGAGCTACCGTGCCCTACCAGTGCTGCGCCGTTATATACCCAAGGGCGACGGAGGTCTCAGGCCGTTGGGTATAGCTGCACTGGAAGACAAGCTTGTGCAGAGCGTAATGGTTGATGTTCTGAACGCCATTTATGAGGGAGACTTTCTCGGCTTCTCGTACGGATTTCGTCCGGGTCGTAGCCAGCATGATGCGCTCGACGCATTGGCCGCCGCGATTCAGTGGCGACCGGTGAACTGGATTCTGGATGCCGACATTCGAAGCTTTTTCGACACCGTCAACAGGCAATGGTTGATCCGTTTCGTGAAGCATCGGGTGGCGGACCCGAGAGTCATTCGCCTGATCGGCAAATGGCTCGATGCCGGGGTGCTGGACAATGGCCGGCTAACGTCGGTACAGGCTGGTACGCCGCAGGGTTCGGTGATCTCCCCACTACTTGCCAATATCTATCTGCACTATGTCTTTGATTTGTGGATAGAGCGGTGGCGGCGTCAGCGGGCCAGAGGCACGGTGGTTGTGTCGCGGTATGCGGACGATACGGCATTATGAACATCTGGCGGCGGACGCTCCGGCGTCGCAGCCAGAAGGACACGATGACGTGGCAGCGTATTCAGCGGCTGGCAGACGAGTGGTTGCCTCAACCGCAGATTCTTCATGCCTGGCCAGATCGCCGATTTGCCGTCAATCACCCGAGGTGGGAGCCGAATGCCTGAATTGGGCACGTTCGGATCTATGCGGGGGGGGTTGGGTAACTGGCATTCCTACTGCAATCAAGTCTTCACCGGCGAGACGTACTTGCAGACGAAGCCTCCGATCGATCCGTCGAGCCTGACGCGCTGGCGCAAGCGGCTGGGCGAAGCCGGGGTTGAGGAACTGCTGGCTGAGACGATCGAAGCGGCCAAACGTGCCAAGGTCATCAAGACTTCGAGCTTAAAGCGGGTGATTGTCGATACGACGGTGATGGAGAAAGCAGTCGCCCATCCAACCGATTCGCGTCTGCTTGAGCGGTGTCGCGAACATCTGGTGAAGGCTGCGGGGCGCCATGGTCTGAAGTTGCGGCAGAACTACAACCGCGAAGCGCCGCACTTGGCGAGCCAAGTCAGCCGGTACGCACACGCCAAGCAATACAAGCGCATGAAAAAGGCGCTGCGCACGTTGCGTTCGCGTGTGGGCCGTGTCATGCGTGACGTCGAACGCCAGCTTGACTCGGCTAGCGCAATAGCCAGAGCGCGTTGCAAGAGTTGATTGGCCGCACCAAACGAATTCTGTCGCAAAAGCAGAAGGAC
>NZ_LFJJ01000334.1 GCF_001189365.1 Candidatus Burkholderia verschuerenii
TCGCTCCAGATTGGACACGAGAACCTCGATTCCCTTACGTCCCACGATCGTCTCCCGCACACCATAAGTCGATCATAGAACATGTTGGATTTATATAAAGTTATTTCTGGGACGGAACACTAGGTGTAAGTGCGGACTTGTCGCAAGTCGATTTTCAAATATTATATATAAAAATGCACACAGCATCCCGGTGCTTTCCCGGAGACGCCGGATTCCACAAGAGCGCGTGTGCTTGTCCTTTCTCAGGAGACGTGGCTATGCCGACTACGCTAGACCGCCAGATCAGCGCGACCCGCGCGAAAAAGACGCCGCTCAATCGCACGCAAATCGTAGGCTTTTGGGGCGCATGGGCGGGCTGGACGCTCGACGGAATGGATTCGTTCATCTACGCGCTCGTGCTCGCGCCCGCGCTGACCGAACTGCTGCCGCGTTCGGGCTATGCCGCGACGCCCGCCAACGTCGCGTCGGCCTCGCGGGATCGATTCTGTTCGCGCTGTTTCTGGTCGGATGGGGACTGTCGTTTATCTGGGGACCGCTCGCCGATCGTTTCGGACGCACCAAGGTGCTCGCCGCCACCATCTTCACGTTCGCGATCTTCACGGGACTGGCCGCGACCGCGCATACCGTGTGGGAACTCGGCATCTATCGATTTTTCGCGGGCGTGGGGATCGGCGGGGAATGGGCGCTGGCGGGCACGTATGTCGCCGAAGCGTGGCCGGAAGACCGGCGCAAGATGGGCGCGGGTTATCTGCAGACCGGCTATTACGCGGGCTTCTTTCTGGCGGCCGCGCTCAATTACACGATCGGCGCGGCGTTCGGCTGGCGCGCGATGTTCCTGGTCGGCCTGTTCCCGGTCGTCATCTCGATTCTGGTGCTGCTGCGCGTGAAGGAAACCGACAAGTGGGAATGCGCCGATGCCACCACGGGCACGAAGATCAAACACGAAAGTTCGCTCAAGGCGATTTTCAACGCGCAGTATCGCAAGCGGACGATCGTCGCGGCGGTGTTGCTGACGGTGGCGATCATCGGCTTGTGGGCGGGCGCGGTGTACGAACCGTCGGCGGTCATTCAGCTCGCGACGAAAGCGGGCATGGGCAAGGTCGAAGCCGCGCGCATGGCGTCGATCGCGACCGGATTGCTTTCGATCGGCACGATCGTCGGCTGTCTCGCGCTGCCGCCGATGGCCGAACGCATCGGTCGTAGAAAGACGCTGGCGGTGTACTTCGTCGGCATGGCGGCATCGATCGCGCTGGCTTTCGGCTGGGCATTCTATCTGCCGAACGGACTGGTGCCGTTCATCGCGCTGCTGGTCGTGCTCGGCTTCTTCGGCGGCAACTTCGCGCTGTTCTCGCTGTGGCTGCCGGAGCAGTTCGAAACCCGCGTGCGGGCGACGGCGTTCGCGTTCTGCACATCGGTGGGCCGCTTTTTCGGCGCGATCGTCAACTTCGACATCGGCGCGATAGTGCTCAATATGAAGACGCTGGGCGTGCCGATCGCGCTGACCGCGATCGCGTTTCTGATCGGCCTCGCGGTGATTCCACTCGCGCCGGAAACGGAAGGGCAGGAGCTGCCGAGCTGAACGGTTTCCCCATTACAGGACGTAATTTTTTCAGCGGTAATGGGACGTTACCAAGTCGAACAGATGCACCGCGAAGCCTTCGATATAGTCGCCTCATACAACAAACATATCCACGAGGTTGGCTTCAAATGAACAAGATATCGAAGGCTTCGATGCTCGGCGGTGCGCTTCTGATCGCCCGTCTGGGCATGTCGGGCGCGGCGATGGCGGGCGTATCGGTGGGCGTGAATATCGGGGTGCCCGCGCCGGTGTACGTTGCGCCCGCGCCGGTCTACGCACCGCCGCCTCCGCCGGTGTATGCAGCTCCGGCCATTGTGATCGACTGGCATGGCGATCGTTACTGGGATGGCCGCCGCTACTGGGATCGCGACGATTACTACCGGCATCACGGCGGCGGGTATTACGGGAACGACCACGGACGTCACAACGGCTGGCATTGATCGTTATCGATCGACCCGGTCAGCGAATAAGAAAGCCATCCGCATCGCCGGATGGTTTTTTTGTGCGCCCAGCATGGGCGCACTCTTGCGGGTGCAAGTCGCGCGGCAAGTTGACCACAGCGAGCGAAGTGAAGCGCAACTGCGGAAGGGCGACCGACCGTGGAGAGGAAGCGTGGAGCG
>NZ_LFJJ01000335.1 GCF_001189365.1 Candidatus Burkholderia verschuerenii
CCCTCGTCGGCAGCGTCAGATGTGTATAAGAAGCAGACCTGAAGGTAATCACTCATGGGATTGCCATGAGGTACTTACTCATGGGATTGCCATGAGATAATCACTCGTGGGATTGCCACGAGGTAATCATTCGTGGGATTGCCACGAATTCCAAGTCAGTTTTCGCTTTATTATTCCTCTCAAGATGTGGAGCTTTGCTTCCACTTATTCATTTAAAAACAGGGAATAATATTCCGTAATTTGCCCAACTCATTTCAAGGCGGATCCGTGCTTTCATGATCGAGGTCAGCCTGTGCTCATACCCCACCCCACAAGAAGTTCAACCTTTACCCGCTCAAATGCTCATTAGAACTACGGCCTTTCATGTAAGATGCTCAGTTTGTTGCCACAAAGCTTAACACACAAAACTTTCCTAAAAAACACAAAAAAGAAGAAACACAACACATTTTCTTTTACTGTCACTCAAAACATTTGACATTAACCAAATCAATCAAATCAACTCATTTATCAATTCAGCCCAAATTTTAGCATTTTTTCACAAAGTCAGTGCCACCAATCAGTGAAGTGTTTACTAAATAGTGCAAAACTATTCCATTCCATGCCATACACTATATGAACAAAAAGCCGCAAAAAGCAGTAAATTAATCTAAAAAATCAAGTATCACTTCCAACTTAACCCTTTTTCAGCAATAAAGCACATGACTGCCTTGAAAAATTTTAAAAATTTTCACAAATTTTTGTTATTTAAAACCTAAAAGCTCAACTAAAGTCTTCACCCCCCCAAACTTAAACTAAGCATTGTCCCTAATGCTTTTAAACATGTATCTACCCTTGGAAGGAGTGAGGGCTTAGTGTATTATGGTATAGCAAAAATGTGAAATTAACATTTAAGTGCATTTTTCAAGGTCTCTATTTTAATTTCCAGTTTAAGGATTAATGGTAGTGGTGACTTAATTATTTGGACTTCAACGTAAATAACCACCAAAAGATACCACAAACAAACATTAGAAAATAAACTAGATTATAAACAAACAAAAGATTAGGTTAGAACTAAAGTTAACTAAAAATCATCAAACAAGTAAACTACAAAATCGTGCACTTGGCATGCAAAACGAGACAGTGGCCTCCCTGAATGTCTGTTCGGCTGACTACTGGGGTGGCTGCTGTGGTGGCAGTCTGCTCAAGATGAGCTCCAGGAGGTGACGCTGCGACTGGAGCTCGACCTCTATCCGCTGCTGATGAGTCCGGAGCTCTGTGATGTCCTGTCGGAGCTGTCTATACTCGTGTGCTCGCACAGACTCCGGCTCAGGCTGCTCTGAGTCCTGCTGCTGCTGCTCATGCGGCGGAGACGGTGGCGGTGAAGGAGGTGGGAGTGTCTGATGCTGATGTGGCGGAGACGGCGGCGGAGACTCATGCTGCAGTGGGTCAGGCTGCCTATCCTTGATGGCCTCGAAACGGAGAACCGACATCAACTGGATGAATGTGGTCGGATCTCCTCTGGGTCGAATCCCAGCCTTGATGCACATGGCAGTGATGAGATTCGGGAAGCCGAGCGACAAGTTGGACTTCGATGTCTTTGTCGCCGCCACCATCTGATCTCTAATGACTCGGCCCACATCGACTGCAACGTCGGTGCTGATAGCATATATCAGGTGAGCTCGCATCTTCAGCACCTCCGGATTCGATGAAGTAGGCATCAGACGGCACCGGACGAAATGGTTGATCAGTCTGGCCTTCGCTCGCAGCTCGGACTTGCGAATGTGTCTCCAGTCTGCGTGGTTCTGCTCCTGCCCCGTCAGCTCACGGTAGATGTCCCGCTCATCGACCGGCCGTTGATCGTAGTGAATCCCAAGGTCGGGCAGGTCGAAGAAGGCGTTGATTGCCCTCGCGGAGAAATCTACCGTATGGCCGTCAATGGTCACCTCCTCCTGCTTTTCTACGTGCAACCGCGCGTAGACCTCATAAATGAGGCTACGATCGCCAGGTCGGAGTCTGTCATGACCGACGAATGCTGTCCATCTACGTCTCTCAATGTACGCCTGTAGGGGAGGCTCGATCTTCAGGCCCCTTTCTGCCACGATCGATTTCTTTGCGTACTCTGCCATGGCCTCTCGTACTCCTCCGAGCAGCCCCTCCTGTTGGTTGCTCGTAGATGCTTCTGTCTGTC
>NZ_LFJJ01000336.1 GCF_001189365.1 Candidatus Burkholderia verschuerenii
CTTGGATCGTGATGGCGGCGGGACAGATCGATCCGATGCCGGTTTGTTCCGCTAATCTGTGGCGAGGCCGACGTACAACTCCCGTTCGGCCTCGCCACCCTTTATCGTTTTCGGGGATGCGGGCTCGATACTCGGTTCGGGCTGCGCCCTTTGTCCTTGGACGGCGACAGGTTCGCACTATGTTCGATATGCGCTTCTCGGGTCTTGGTAAGGACTTGCTCGTGAGGCTCTAGTGCAACCCCAAAAGCGCGATCACCGCGAGGCGTCGATCGCAGTGAGACCATACTCGGACACTACATTTAGTGTCTCGAACGCGCCTCGACTACCGTCAGGCTATCTGCGCTGCGTCAGTGATCGTCGAGAAGACAGCATCGAGACTTTGTTACGTTAAGCTGACTCTTGCGTAGGAGCCCGACCTTCAAAGGGATGAGGGGCGAAGCTGATCATCGGCGATCTGTACGGCGGGGCCAGCCATCAACCTCTGGCAGGCCTCGCCACTTCGTCTGCTTTCTGCCGACACATTCGACCTTGGCGCGTTGCGCCGATGCATCGAACTGGATACTGCCGATGCGCTGGCTGTCTATTGCGCTTTGACTCAATAACTTTTCGTGCGCGACGGCGCTAAACATTTAGCCAGTCCACAACCCAGCGAAAAAAACACCCTCCCTTAAATAAAATCACCGGTAATCAATCAATTCACCGAAGCCGAGTACCGCGTCAAAAAGTCTGGTGGGATTCCAAGATGCGACTCTAGACGCCGCGATGATCTATTAAGGCTGTCGCCCCACCGAGAATGACCGAATGCCAACAACACCCTCTCGGTTCACCACGAAAACAATGTGTGACAGCTCGGTGTTATTTGGTGCCGGTCTAGCTCCAATCGTGACATTGAGCCCAATAGGAGTACATTGTATCTCGGAGTACCTATAATCAAAAAACTTGTTCAGTTCGGCATTCACCAGTCTGATTTGGCTATCAGCCATATTTTTGTTGTCGACTTTCAAATTTGCCAGCACCCCTCCACCCGGCGGAGTACGCACGAAGTCGAGCGAGAATCGCCCAATGCTATTGCCGCAGTCGGTCGAATAGGTCTGCCGAACCTCTGACGCGATCGGGGCGTCGTGCTCGTGCGAAATGGTTGGCACAGATTCCGCACTTAGCAAAAATGCCATCGTTGCAAAAAATGCTTTTTTAAACACGTCGCCCCTCCCGATGATTATTGGATAGTCGTTGATGCGTCCGGATGTATGTCCGGGCGAGCGACGTTCGGCGCTTGGTAACTAGCTGCGTTTTTCAGAACCGATGCATAATCATACTCATCAAGAATATTGTCATGCATTATGTATGATCGGAATTCTTCCTTGCCTACCGGAGTCGGTCCAGGAAAAGGGTTTGCAGTAGCTGCGAGATCTACATTGTCGGCAAAGGCACGATTTGAGTTATTGATACCGTCGTAGTAAGTCGGGTGATTATGGACAAATCCCACAATCGTCGCCCCAGGCGGAACGCCATAGTCTTGGATCGAATGACTGCCTGTATCATGATTGTGACCGGGCAAGATATTTCCAGCATGATATCCTGAAGAATCTTGATATAGTATGGCGCTATATTCCTGATTATCAAGATTTGCCTTAGACGTTTTGATCGCCTTCGCGACATCTTTTGCGACCTTGTCTATCGCTAAATCATGTGCCTGAGCAGTATAATATCCTGCCGCCCATTGCATATAAATCTGAAACCTTGGGTCGCTAGATCCTGAATATGCCGGTGAATGATTCTCTCTTAGATAGTAATCCCGTCTTCCAATAACATCGATCGGTGGACCACTTTTGCCGCCGCTTACCTGTTGTATCTCAGCATCTGTAAGCAATCGCATATCAAGACTCCTCATGAATTTAAAAATGGTTAAGCTTCCGCAGATTGCGAGCTAACCAACCTTTTACCATAAGTGATCGACTGGAAACTCGATTATGTAATTTATACAGACTCCTTTCACCACTGAAGAAAAATCTGGATCCCGAATGTTTAATCTACGGGTATCTAGTCGGCCCTTCAGAATTAGTCGAAGTCAAGGGTGGCAAGGGGCCGCCGGAAGATCGTGTTTCCCAGAACTCCCAGAAGCAATATTGATCTGAATGGTTTCCTGGGAGTTTGGAACTTCGCCGAT
>NZ_LFJJ01000032.1 GCF_001189365.1 Candidatus Burkholderia verschuerenii
AGCCTGTCCGCACTACACAACGTGCTGACGATTGCCTACTTCGATCGTCTTGGCATGCCTCGCCTCACATAACCTCAACTTCCCGAACCGCCCGGTGCGGACCCGCACGCCGGGTGGTGTGGCAGGGGACCGGCCAGCTTGCTGGCCGCCCCTATGCCGATCATGCCTGTGCCTGAAACACGAGATTGAACGGCGTTTCCGTCGCGCGATGGAACCGCGTGAAGCCGCCCGCCGTCACCACGTTGCGCAAGCGCGCCTCGCCGGCTTGCGCGCCGAGCGCCATCTGCCCTTCCTGCGAAAGCGATGCGCCCGTGCAGATCATCGTCGATGCCGAGTAGAACACGCGACCCACGGGATTGATATTGTCTTCGAGGCGATCGTTCGCGAACGGCTCGACGATCATCCACGAACCGTCCACATGAAGCGTTTCGCGCACATGCGCGGCGGCCGCGGTCGGATTGCCCATGTCGTGCAGACAATCGAAACAGGCGACGAGATCATAATCGCGGCCCGGATAATCCTGCGCGCTCGCCACCTCGAAGCTGACGCGATTCGCCACGCCAGCCTGCTCGGCCGCTTCGCGCGCATGTTCGATCGACGGCTCGTGATAGTCGAAGCCGAAGAACGTCGCGTTCGGATACGCCTGCGCCATCAGGATCGTCGACGCGCCGTGGCCGCATCCGACATCGGCGACGCGCGCGCCTTGCGTATCGAGCCGCGCCTGCATGCCATCGAGCGCGGGAATCCATTCAGCGACCAGATGCGCCGCATAGCCCGGCCGGAAGAAGCGCTCCGTGCCCTTGAACAGCGACGGATGATGCATGTGCCAGCCCACGCCCAGACTTGTGCGAAACGCCGATTCGAGCTTCGGCAGCGCGCGGAACATGGCCTCGGCGCAATCGCAGAAACCGGGGATGAACGCGGGACTGCCGTCGACGGCGAAGCACATCGCCATTTCATTGCTGAGCCGATAACGCTGCGTGGCCGGATCGTAGTCGACGAAGCCCGATGCCGCCTGCGCGCCGAGCCATTCGCGCACGTATCGCTCGCTGAGTTCCGTGCGATCGGCGAGCTCTTGCGAGGTGAGCCAGCCTTGTTCTGTCATTGCTTTATACAGACCGAGCCTGTCGCCGAGCGCGATCAGCGGAGCCGATGCCACCGCGCCGAATTCACCGACCATGCGCCCCATGAAGTCCTGCACCTTCTGTTCGTCGAATTGCATGATGCACCTCCGCGCCGAGAACAGATTCGATCGGACCGGGCCGATCGTGACAAGCGAAAGTATAGGTCGCAGAAAGGCGGATGTAGGCGCGAGTGTGTGCCCGCGCGCACTCGTCGCATCGTTTTGCACTACGATGAACGCTCACTTCGAGGAGACATCGCACATGACGATCAAGTCACTCACGCGCGGTATCGATCATGTCGGGCTCACGGTTCGCGATCTGAACCAGACGCTCGATTTTTTCGTGAATTGCTTAGGCTGGAACAAGGTGGGCGAGAAGGCGGATTATCCGGCCGCGTTCGTATCGGACGGACATCTGCTGGTGACGTTGTGGCAGCTTAAAAACGAAAGCGATGCGGTGCCGTTCGATCGGCGTTCGAACGTCGGATTGCATCATCTCGCATTGCGCGTGGAGAGCGAAGCCGCGCTCGACGAGATGGCCGAGCGCATCGCGAAGTGGCCCGGCGCGAAGATCGAATTCGCGCCTGAGTTGCTTGGAAAAGGGCCGAAGAAACACATGATGGTGTACGAACCGGGCGGCATTCGTCTGGAATTCGATTCCGCGCCGAGTGCTTGAGCTTTAAGGTGCTTTTTCTTTGCAGGCGGCGTTGAACACGCGTCGCGTCGAGGCCGGAAACTTCTCCAGCTTGCCCTCCGGCCGACGCGGACGCGCGACGAGCTCGCCGCCGCAATTCGGGCGCACGCCCTTCAGCACGTTATCCATGCAGTCCCTGCAAAACGTGCATTCGAATGAACAGATGAATGCATCGGGCGAATGCGGCGGAAGGTCGGTATCGCAGCATTCGCAGCCGGGGCGTAGGTCGAGCATGGGCGTCTCCTGGTCTCAAGTAGAGCGCCCTCATTATCACAAACCTTGCGCGCCGCCATTGGTGCCGGTCGAGCGGCGTTGCGAACTGCCGTCGTTGCCGTTCTCATGCCGCCCGAACCTTGCGTCGTGCCCATGCCGGACGCGCTCGTGCCGTTGCCGGAGCCGCCGTGCGCGGCTTGCCCCATGCCGCCGGCGGCCGCGCTTGCATCGGAACCGGATCGGCCGGGGCCGGATGGATTCACCGTCGTCGGGCCGTGGCTGGCGCCCGGTGTCGTCTGCTCGCCCGCGCCTTCGGCGAATGCGCCGCCGGCCAGGGTCAGTATCGAAAGGGCCAGCACGCATGTGCGGATCGGTTTCATCGCTCGTCTCCATGAGTCGTGGTCGATGTCTACCTTAGCGCAATACGCGTTCCGCGCAGACGTGCGTTTTGCCTCAGGCGGTTTCGTCGGCGAACAGGCGGCAATGCACGTTGCGCAGATGCGCGCGCATCGCGTTCTTCGCGGCGCGGGCATCGCGATTGAGGATCGCCTCGCCGATCTTCCGATGATCCGCGTTCATCGCGATCGGAATATCGGCGTCGGCGTAGAAGGTTTCGAGGTGCGTGAACATCGGGCTATAGCGCTTGTTCCACAGCACCGTCATCACTTCGGTCAACACGGGATTGCCGGTCATGTCGCTGATATGGAGATGGAAGCGCTTGTCTTCATCGAGAAACGCCGCGTTGTGCACCGATTGCGTTTCCAGTTTGTCGATGATGCGCGTTAGCGCCCGGCGCTGCTTGTCGGTGCCGTGCCGGGCCGCCAGCGCCGCGATTTTGCCTTCGATCAACGCGCGTGCCGACAGCAGATCCGCCGCGCTGAATTCCGCCTCGCCCGATGGCTCCGCACGCGCCGCCTCCGGCTCTCGCACGAATACGCCGGTGCCCGTGCGAATCTCGACGCGGCCCGCGATTTCCATCGCGATCAGCGCCTCGCGCACCGACGATCGGCCCACGCCGAGTTGCTTCGCGAGATCGCGCTCGGCCGGCAAGGCCTGTCCGGGCGCGTAGGTGCCGTCCTCGATCAGCGCGATCAGCAGGCTCGAAATCTTCTGATAGAGACGCTCGGACTTGAGGCTCGGCAGGTCCATCGGCAGGTTCATTCGCGCGTCCTTTACACGTTCCGTTAATCGAATTGCACGACGCCAAGGCAATCGTTATACTGCCTCGGCGGTCCGGTGGCCTGACCACTGCAATTGGCCTGACCGCACGGCATTCGAAGCATCCTGAAAGCATAGCATCGGCGTTTTTGCCGCTGCGCTTGCGACGAGACGCGGAATTTTTGCGCCTCGGGCACCACTGTTCGATCGATAAAAATCAAAGAAACAGGAGACAGGCATGTTCCGCAGAGGAATGCAGCTCAGGGCCGCGTGCGCACTCGCATCGTGCATGATCGCGAGCGTCGCGCACGCGCAAGTCGCCACCGGCGATACGTCGGGCAAGAAGATCGCGCTTTCCAACAGCTTCGCGGGCAACGCGTGGCGGCAGTCGATGTTGAAGAGCTGGAACGGCGTCTCGCAACAGGCCGTCGCCGATAAGAAAGTGGCCGCCGCGCCCGCCTTCACGACCGCCGAGAATCAGGTCACCGAGCAGGCGCAGCAGGTGCAGAACCTCATCCTGCAAGGCTATAACGCGATCGTCATCGACGCCGTGTCGCCGACCGCGCTCAACGGTACCATCAAGCAGGCGGGCGTGGTGGTCGTGTCGTTCGACGGCATCGTCGACGAGCCGTGTGCGTATCGCGTGAACTTCGATTTCAAGGGCTGGGCGGAGCAGGGCGTCGACTATCTGGCGCAGCGTCTGAACGGCAAGGGCAATATTCTCGAAGTGCGCGGCGTGGCGGGCATTTCCGTCGACAACCTCATGCATGAAGGCGTGCTCGAAGGGATGAAAAAATATCCCGGCATGAAGCTCGTCGGCTCCGTGAATGGCGACTGGACGCAATCGGTCGCGCAGAAGGCGGTGGAGGGCATTCTGCCGACGCTGCCGAAAGTCGATGGCGTCGCCGCGATCGAAGGCGAGATGTCCTTCGGCATCGCGCAGGCGTTCAAGGCGGCCAATCGCTCCGCGCCGCCGATGATCATCGGCAGCACCTATCCCGAACTGCAATGGTGGAACGAGCAGACGAAGAGCGGCTATCAGTCGCGTTCGCTGTCGAATCCGCCGGGCGCGGTGTCGTTCGCGTTCTGGGTCGCGCAGCAAGTGCTCGCGGGCAAGAAGATCCCGAAAGACGTGACGATCAACGTGCCGCTGCTGGCGATCTCGCAGCAGGAGTTGCCCGCCAAGCTCGCGGCCATGCCGCCGGGCGGTATCGCGGATGTGACCTACACGCTGCCGCAAACGGTCGCGCTGCTCGACAAGAAGTAAATCGCATCGTTGCACATGGAGGCATGTGGATGAGCGCAACACTCACGAATGACGCACGCGCCGCGCTGATCCGCTTCGAAGGTATCGGCAAGACCTTCAGGCGCGTGCGCGCGTTGAACGATATCGACTTCGCGTTCCTGCAGGGCGAATGCGTCGGCATCGCGGGACACAACGGCGCGGGCAAATCCACGCTGATGGCCGTGCTCGCGGGCGTCTATGCGCCGACGCAAGGCAGCATCGAAGTCGATGGCCGCGCCGCGCCCCACTACGACGCCAACGCCGCCCGCGATGCCGGCGTGCGCTGCGTGTTCCAGGAACTGTCGCTGTGCGCGAATCTGTCGGTCGCGGAGAACATGTGCGTCGTGCATCCGCAATTGCGCGGACGCGGCTGGCGCAGGCGCACGACGCAACTAATGCGCGACAAGCTCGAAGAGATCTTTCCCGGCAACGGACTGAAGGGCAACGAACTCGTCTCCGATCTCACGCTCACGCAGCAGCAGATGGTGGAAATCGCGCGCGGCTTCACGGTGACGGATACGCCCGTGCGCCTCGTGATTCTCGACGAACCGACTTCATCGCTCGACGCGCACACCGCCGATCAACTGCTCGCGTTCGTGCGCAAGGCAGCCGAGCGCGGCATTACGTGTTTGCTCATCACGCATATGCTCGGCGAGATCGAACGCGTGGCGGATCGCGTGATGGTGATGCGCGATGGCGGTATCGTCGGCGTGTTGCCGCGCGAGCAATCGAAGCGCGAACTGATCATTCAGGCGATGGGCCAGCATCTCGAAGCCGACAAGACGCCGTCGCAAGCGCGCGTCAGAAGCGAGCGCGGCAACGAGCGGCATTATCGATGGAACGTCGGCGCGAAAAAGCATACGCAGATCGAAGCCGCGCGCGGTGAAATCGTCGGCTTCGCGGGACTCGCGGGGCAAGGACAAACCGAAGCGCTCTTGTCGATCTACGAAGCCGCGACGACACGCGGACAAGGCCGCGCCAAAGTGCCCTTCGTCGCGGGCGATCGCGGACGCGACGGCGTGTTTCCCGTCTGGTCGATCGCGCAGAATCTCGACTTGCGCTGGCTGTTCGGCGGCGATAAAGCGAAACGCGGTCTCGTCGATTTCGCGGCGGCGCGCGAGGTGGTCGAAGCGTGGCGCGTGAAGATCGGCATACGCAGCGCATCGATGAACGCGGGCATTCTGTCGCTCTCGGGCGGCAATCAGCAGAAGGTGCTGTTCGCGCGCGCGCTCGCATCCGACGCCGATCTCATCCTGATGGACGATCCCACGCGCGGCGTCGATGTCGGCACCAAGCGCGATATCTATCAGCTCGTTCACGACGAAGCCGCGAAGGGCTGCACCTTCATCTGGTACACGACCGAAAACGAGGAACTGTCGCACTGCGACCGCACGTACGTGTTCCGCTCGGCCGCCGTCACGCGCGTGCTGAACGCCGACGAATGCACGGAAGACGCGCTGCTCGCGGCGAGTTTCGAGGAGCAAGCCGCATGAGTCTCGCGATCACACAAGGGCGTTTGCGCGCCGCGTTGCCCGCTATTTCGCTGGTCGCGGTGCTGGTGCCGATCCTCGTCATGCAGCCTGCGGTGATGAGCTATTTCGGCTCGAACCTGCTGCTCAATCTCGCCGTGCCCATCGTGCTCGCGACGCTCGCGCAACTCGCGATCATCACCGTCAACGATCTCGATCTTTCCATCGGGCCGTTCGTCAGTCTGGTCGCGTGCATCGGCGCGACGCTGCTGGTCAAGCAGCCGTGGCTCGGCGCGCTCGCGCTGGTCGGCTGCGTGCTCGCGTATGCGGCGGTCGGCGCGCTGATCGAATTGCGGCAGATTCCGTCGATCGTCGTGACGCTCGGGCTGTCGTTCATCTGGAGCGGACTTGTCATCGTGCTGTTGCCGTCGCCCGGCGGCACGAGTCCGACGTGGCTCGGCGCGGTCATGAGCTATCAGACGCCGTTTATCGCCGCGCCGATCGTGTGGTCGGTGGTGATCGCGATCGTCGGCCATCTGCTGTTGATGCGTTCGTCCGCCGGCGTGCGGGTTCGCGGCTCGGGCGGCAATCCGCGCGCGATGCGTCGCTTCGGCTGGTCGCTGGTGCGCAGCAAGGCGACCTTGTACGGCGTCGCGGGCGTGTTTGGCGTGCTGTCGGGTCTGTCGCTGCTCGGCCTCACGACTTCCGCCGATGCGAAACTCGCGCTGCGTTACACCTTGCTGTCGATTGCCGCGGTGATTCTGGGCGGCGGCGAATTCATCGGCGGACGCGTGTCGGTGATCGGCGCGGTGCTCGGCGCGATCACGCTGACGCTGGCGGCATCGTTTCTCGCGTTCCTCAATATCTCGGCGGACTGGCAAGTCGGCATGCAGGGCGCGATTCTCATCGTCGTGCTGTCGCTGCGCGTTCTGCTGCAACGCGGAGAACGCCGATGACTCAGCATACTTCGAGCGAGCCTATCGTGAACGAGAACGGCAACGCCAACGTCGGCGCATGGACGCGTCTGAAGAGCATTCAGGCGCCGTGGGCCTGGTCGTTCGTCGGCGCGGTGCTGGTGTGGTTCGCGATCGTCGCGATCTTCGGCTTCGGCATCGCGAGCAATGTCGCGCAGACGGCGCTGACCTACGGCGTCTTCATGGTGCTGGTCGGTCTCGGGCAGATGCTCGTCATCACGTCGGGCGTCGGCAATATCGACTTGTCGGTGCCGTCGACGATCGCGCTCGCGGGCGTCGTCGGCATGCATGTGATGCGCAGCGCCAACGCCGATATCGCGCTCGGTATCCTCGCGGTGCTCGGTATCGGCATCGCGGTGGGCGTGGCGAATTACGCGCTGATTCGTCTGCTGCGCATTCCGCCGATCATCGCGACGCTGTCGTCGAGCTTCATCATCCAGTCGGTGGCGATCACGCAGGGACGGCAGCTTCCGCCGCCGCCCGCGCTCGGCGCGTTCGCAACGGATCGCCTGCTTGGCGTGCCGTATATCGCGCTCGTCGCGCTGGTGTTGTCGTTTCTGCTCGCGGTGCTGCTGCATCGCGCGGTGTATGGGCGCAGGCTGTCGGCGATCGGACAAAACTCGCGCGCGGCATGGCTCGCGGGCGTGGACGTGCATCGCACGCGCTGTCTCGCCTATGTGATGTCGTCGATGATCGCCGCGATCACCGCGTTGTTGCTTGCCGCGGTATCGGGCGGTGCGTCGCTCGATATGGGCGTCGAGTACATGCTGATCTCGATTGCGGTCGTCGTGATCGGCGGCACGCTCGTGACGGGCGGCAAGCCGACGATCACCGGCGTGTGGGGCGCGTCGATGTTCCTGTTTCTCACCAACGCCGTGCTCAACGCGGTCGGCGCGGATGCGGGCGTGCGCTCCATCGTCTACGGCGTGCTGATCATTGCGGTGACGGTCGCGGCGGGCGGCAAGGCCATGCGTTAATCCCGAACGGAAAACACGATATGAAACCCAGCGATTTCGAAGTGCACGACGCGCGTTTCCGGCTGCTGCTGCTGCAGCCCAACGCGTTCCTCACGAAGCTGACGGATCAATGCCTGTGGGCCGAAGGTCCAGTGTATTTTCCGGCGAGCGATCTGCTTATCTGGAGCGACATTCCCAATAACCGCATGCTGCGTTGGGCGCCGGGCATGGGCGTGGGCGTGTATCGCGCGCCGTCGAACTACAGCAACGGCAATACGCGCGATGCCGAAGGCCGACTCGTCTCCTGCGAACACGGCGCGTGCCGCGTGACGCGCACCGAGCACGACGGCAGCATCACGGTGATCGCCTCGCACTTCGAAGGCAAGCGCCTCAATTCGCCGAACGACGTGATCGTCGATTCGCACAGCGCGATCTGGTTCACCGATCCGGACTACGGCATCATCAGCGATTACGAAGGATATCGTTCGGATAGCGAAATAGGTCGATGCAATGTGTATCGCGTGGCGGCGGGCAGCACGCAGGTGCAGATCGTCTGCGACGACTTCGTGAAGCCCAACGGCCTCGCGTTCTCGCCAGACGAATCGAAGCTGTATATCGCGGATTCGGGCGCATCGCATAGCGAGAGCGATCCGCGCCACATCCGCGTGTTCGATGTCGCAAGCGACGGCGCGTTACGCAACGGCCGCGTGTTCATCGCGATGCAAACCGGCGTGCCCGACGGCATGCGTCTCGATGAACACGGCAACGTCTGGACCAGCGCCGACGACGGCGTGCATTGCTCCGCGCCGGACGGTACGCTGCTCGGCAAGATCCTGATTCCCGAAGTCGTCGCGAACCTGACGTTCGGCGGCATCAACCGCAATCACATGTTTATCGCGGCGACGTCATCGATTTATTTCCTGTATGTAGGCGTGAGAGGCGCGGGGCGCTAAAAGAGGAGACAACATGAAGAAGATCGTATTGGCGATGTTGATGGCCGCGTTGTCGGTGTCCGCGTCGGCGCAAGTCGCAACCGGCGATACCTCGTCGATGAAGCTCGCGCTGTCGAACAACTATGCGGGCAACAGCTGGTGTCAGCAGATGCTCAAGAGCTGGTCGAACGTGGCTGATCCGGCGGTCAAGCAGAAGATCGTCGCGGCCGCGCCCACCTTCACGACCGCCGAAAGCCAGGCGACCGAACAGGTACAGCAGATTCAGAACCTCATCCTGCAAGGCTACAAGGCCATCGCCGTTGATGCCGTGTCGCCGACCGCGCTCAACGGCGTGATCAAGCAGGCGTGCGGCGCGGGCGTGACGGTCGTGTCCTTCGACGGCATCGCGACCGAGCCGTGCGCGTATCGCATCGCCGTGGATTTTCAGGGCATGGGCCGCATGCAGGTCGATTATCTGGCGAAGCGTTTGAACGGCAAGGGCAACCTGCTGGAGATTCGCGGCCTCGCGGGCGTGTCCGTCGATGACGAGATTCACGCGGGCATCGTCGATGAACTGAAAAAGTATCCGGGCATGAAGATCGTTGGCTCCGTGCATGGCGACTGGACGCAGACCGTCGCGCAGAAACAGGTCGCGGGCATTCTGCCGACCTTGCCGAAGATCGATGGCGTGGTGACGCAGGGCGGCGACGGTTTCGGCGCGGCGCAGGCGATCAAGGTAGCGGGACGGCCGACGCCGATCATCATCCTGGGCAACCGTCAGGAAGAGCTCGCGTGGTGGGCGGAGCAGAAGAAGACCGGCTACGAAACCATGTCGGTGACGATTCCGCCGGGCGCGTCGTCGTTCGCGTTCTGGGTCACGCAACAGATTCTCGCGGGCAAGAAGGTGCCGCACGATATCCGCATGCCGGTGCTCGAAGTGAAGCCGGAAGAACTCGATGCCGTGCTCGCGAAGACGCCGACCGGCGCGCTCGCGAACAAGGAGTACACGCGTGAGGAAGTGGTCGCGGTGATCGACGGCAAGAAGTAAAACGCGAGCATGCGGCGTCAGTTCCCGAGCCTTTGCGCGAAGGAATAGCGCCGCATGCAGCGCTCCATTGCATCGAGGAACGCCTGTTCCGCCGCGTTCATCCGCCGCGCGCGATGCCACAGCAGAAACACTTCCACATCGATCAGGCCATCGTCGGGCGGCAGACGCCAGAGTCGCTGCCGGGCGCGATCGTCGCGCACGATATGCTCCGGCAGGCAACCGATGCCATAGTCCGCGAAGATCAGTCGCCGCACTTCGTCGAGACTCGACGACGACGCGACGATGCGCCCCGTAAAGCCCTTTTGATCGCGAAACACCGTCAGCGGCGAAAGACTGTCGCCGATCTGATCGCTCGTGAAAGACACGAAGTTCTCCGCGAGCAGATCTTCCATCGTCAGCGACGTGCGCCCGAATAGCCGATGATGCCGCCCACAATACATCGCGTAGCGCTGGCGCAGGAAGCTACGCATCTCGAGTTTGTCGTTCGGCACGCGACATAGGCCGAACCCCGCCGTCGCGGTTTTTTTGCAGCAACTGCGAGATGATCTCCGACGAACGCATCACCTCGATCTGCAAGTCGATACGCGGATACGAGCGATGAAATTCCGCGAGAAACTCGTCGTACACGGGCGATTCTATGCGGCTCACCATCAGCAGACGAATCGAGCCGGTGATATCGCCGGCGGCATCGTCGAGTTCGGTTTCGAGCCGCGAGATATGCCCGTAGATTTCGCTGGCGATACGGAACACTTCCTCGCCCGCCTGCGTCGGCGCGAAGGTCGGACCGCGCCGTTCGATCAGTTTGCGCTCCAGCGATTCTTCCAGCCGTCGCAACGCCTGACTGACGGCCGGCTGCGTCACATATAGACGCGCTGCCGCGCGGCTCAGACTGCGCTCCTGCATGATGACCAGAAACGTGCGCAGCAGATTCCAGTCGAGCCGGTCGTTCAGAAACTGGGCGATGTCGGTACGCATGGTCTTCGTCTCGAAGTATTAGCCAGATTTATACGCCGAATAATAATCCGAAATTTGACTAATGCTTTATGGCGCTCGATAAATGACGCTGGTGTGAAGGGTGCAGTTCGTGCGGTTAACTGAGGAGAGTGCCTTGAGTCAGCTTCAATCTGCGGGCCGTCAACCGGGTCGCGCCGCCGTGGCCACGTTTATCGGCACGATGATCGAGTGGTACGACTTCTACATTTACGCGACCGCCGCGGCGCTGGTCTTCGGCGAACTGTATTTCCCGTCGAGCGATCCGTTCGTCAGCACGATGGCGTCGTTCGCGACCTTCGCGGTGGGCTTCTTCGCGCGACCGCTGGGCGGCATCATCTTCGGACATCTGGGCGATCGCATCGGCCGCAAGAAGGCGCTGATGACCACCCTGATGATGATGGGTGTCGCGACAGTCTGCGTCGGCCTCTTGCCCGATTACGCGAAGGTCGGCGTGCTCGCGCCGGTGCTGCTCGTGCTGCTGCGCGTGGTGCAGGGTATCGCGGTGGGCGGCGAATGGGGCGGCGCGGTGCTGATGGCGGGCGAACACGCGTCGCACGGACGGCAAACCTTCTTCGCGTCGTTCGCGCAACTCGGCAGTCCTGCCGGACTCATTCTGTCGCTGCTCGCCTTTCGCATGGTCACGTCGATGGACAAGGCCGTGTTTCTGTCGTGGGGCTGGCGGGCTGCCGTTTCTCGCGAGCGCGGTGCTGCTGATCGTCGGCATCATGATCCGGCTGGGCGTGAACGAATCGCCCGAATTTCAGCGCGTGAAAGATGCCAAGCGCACCGCGAAAGTGCCGGTCGCCGAAGTGTTTCACACCGCGTGGGGACTCGTGCTGCTGTGCATCGGCGCGAATACCATCGGCATTGCGGGCGTGTACTTCACCAACACCTTCATGATCGCGTACACGACGCAATACGTCGGCATCACGCGATCGCTGATTCTCGATTGCCTGTTCGCGGTCGCCATCATCCAGTTCATCACGCAGCCGATCGCGGCGTGGATCGCGGAACGCATCGGCGGCGCGCGCTTTCTCAAGATCGTCGCGCTGCTCGCGATGTTTTCGCCGTATCCGATGTTCATGCTCGTGCAGCATGGCACGGCGACATCGATCGTGATCGGCATTGCGCTGGCGGTCGTGTGCATGTCGGGCTTCTACTCGGTGATCGCGGGCTTTGTCAGCGCGGTGTTTCCCACGCATGTGCGCTACTCCGCGATTTCGCTTGGCTATCAGGTGTGCGGCGCGATCGCGGGCGGACTGACGCCGCTGATCGGAACGTGGCTCGCGCATCGATTCGTCGGGCAATGGTGGCCGCTGGCGGTGTTTTATACGGCGCTCGCGGGATTGTCGCTGCTGTGCATCGTCGCACTCGATGCGCGTCGCGCAACGCATGCGCAAGCCGCGAGCGTGCAGGGCGCACGTTAAAAAATAGCGAGGAATCCAGATGAAAACGTTCTTTCACCCCGAGCAGTTGCTGCATCATCCGCGTGCGTATTTTTCGCGTGGACAGATGCGCGAGCCGCAGGAAGTGCCCGAGCGCGCAGCGCGTCTGGTCGAGGCGGCGCGCACGCTCGACTTCGACGTGATCGCGCCCGCCGATCACGGCATGGCGCCGATCGGCGCGGTGCACGACATGAACTACCTGCGCTTTCTCGAAGAGGCGCATCGAAGCTGGAAGGCGATGCCCGAAGATTGGGGCGACGAAGTGATGTCGAACATCTTCGTGCGCGAGCCGAATCCGCTGCGCGGCATTCTCGCGCAGGCGGCGCGCTATCTCGCGGATGGAAGCTGCCCGGTCGGTGCGAATACGTGGCGTTCGGCGTACTGGTCGGCGCAGAGCGCGTACGCGGCGGCATCGGCGATTAACGATGGCGCGCGTTCGGTCTACGCGCTGCGCCGTCCGCCGGGCCATCACGCGCGCGTCGATGCGGCCGGCGGATTCTGCTATCTCAACAATGCGGCGATTGCGGCGCAGGCGCTGCGCGGACGTCATCGCAAGGTCGCGATTCTCGATACCGACATGCATCACGGACAGGGCGTGCAGGAGATCTTCTACGGCCGCGACGACGTGATGTACGTGTCGATCCACGGCGATCCGACCGACTTCTATCCGGTCGTCGCCGGTTACGAGGACGAAGCCGGTTCAGGCGCGGGCAAGGGCTTCAACGTAAATCTGCCGATGCCGCACGGCGCGCCCGAATCGACCTTCTTCGAGCGTCTCGACGATGCGACGCGCGCGCTGGCGCGTTTCGAGCCGGATGCGCTGGTGCTGGCGCTGGGCTTCGATATCTACGAAGCGGACCCGCAGGCCAAGGTCGCGGTGACGACGGCGGGCTTTGCGCGGCTGGGCGAACGCATCGGCGAATTGGGTTTGCCGACGGTCATCGTGCAGGAGGGTGGATATCACCTCGACAGTCTGGAGGCGAATGCGCGGGCTTTCTTTGGCGGCTTCGGCGCGATGCATAAGTGATAGCCCGCACACCTCATTCAAACCTCAACGCCGCCCGCCCAGCGCCTGTTGGATCTTCCGATCGGTCTTGTACTGACCAATGCATACACCGACCAGATCGCGGCCGGAATCCAGCCGATCAACGTGATCTGCAGCACGAGACAGATGATTCCCGCGATAGGCCGGCCGATCGTGAAGAACTGCAGCCACGGAAGAATAATTGCAAGCAGTAGACGCATAGCTTCCTTCGAGTGTTAGGGATTGCCCGCGACTTGCGTGTCCTGTTGCCAGCCGAGCCCGAGACTCTTCTGCAACGACACGAAGTCCTTCAGCAATTCGGCCTGCGCCGCGACCACATCCTGCTGCGCGGCGAATTGCGTGCGTTGCGCATCGAGCAGATCGATGAGCGACGACACGCCGGCCGTATAACGCTGACGCGTAAGCATAGCCGACCGGTCCGCCGATGCGCTCACCTGCTGCAATTGCACCACATGCTCGCGCTGATAGCCGTATCGCGAGAGCGCGGAATTCGCATCCTTCAACGCGCCGAGCACGGTCTTTTCATAGCGCGCTTCGGCTTCGTCGCGCGATGCCTTCGCGGCATCCACGCTCGCTGCCGTGCGGCCGAAATCGAACACGTTCCATTGCAGATACGGCACACCGACCCACGAGAAATTCTGCTTGCGCAGCAGATGCCCCGGATCGGCCGCCGAAAAGCCGATATCGCCGAGCAGCGACACCTTCGGAAAATAATCGGCAATATGCTGCCCGATCTGCGCATTGCTCGATGCAATCCGCCGTTCCGCCGCGCGGATGTCGGGGCGCTGCTGCAAGATTGTCGACGGATTGCCGATGGTCAGCGATGCGGGCAACGTGGGCAACGGCGCGCGCGCGTTCAGTTGCGCATCGAGCGCGCCGGGCGCGCGGCCGGTCAGCACCGCGAGCTGATCGAGCGAATCGGCGATCTGCGCCTGCAAGGGCACGAGGCTCGCGCGCGCGTGGTATCGACCTGCGTGGTGAGGCGCTCGACATCCACGTCCGCCGCCGTGCCGCGTGCGCGGCGCTGTTGCGTGAGCGTGAGCATCTGCTGCTGATACTCGGCGGTTTGCGTCGCGAGCGCGAGGCGTTGCTGCTGATCGCGCAGATCCATATAGGTCGATGCCACCTCGGCCGCGAGCGAGACCTGTGTATCGGCGAGATCGGCGTGCACGGCGTCCCTTCGTCCGATGCCGCTTCGATCGCGCGGCGCGTGCCGCCGAACAGATCGATCTCCCATGATGCATCGAAACCGGCGGTGTAGAAATCGACCGGGCCGCGTCCGGTCGAACCGCCGCCCTGATCTTGCGAGAATAGCGACGTATCCGGCGAGCGCATGCGCAACGCCGCCGCCGATGCCGACGCCTTCGGCAGTTCGTTCGCCTGCTGTCCGCGCAATTGCGAACGCGCCTGACGCAAGCGCGCCTGCGCGATCTTCAGATCGGGATTGTTGGTCAGCGTCGCGTCGATCAGCGCGTCGAGTTGCGGATCGTTCAGCGCCCGCCACCATGCGGCCGGCGTATGCGCGCTGAACGCGACGCCTTGCGCGGGCGTGTCCCACGAACGAGCCGCTTTTCACGGCATCGGATGCGACGTCGGGCGCGCCTTTATAGTTCGGGCCGACCGTGCAGGCGGCGAGGGCGAGTGTCGCAAACGTCTTCAGCGTGCGATTCAGGATAGAAGACATCGTCGAATGATTCATCACTTCAATGACCGGCGGAAGGCGCTTCGCCACCGTGGGCGCTCGGCGTCTTGAGCAACAGCGCGAGCGGCAGACAGGCCAGCAGCGCGATCGCGAGAATATAAAATGTTTCGGAGTACGTCATGACGACGGCTTGCTGGCCGATCTGCATCGACAGTTGAACGAGCACCTGCATCTTCGCGTGCGCGAGATCGCCGCCTTGCGCGTAGAAGTTCGCCGCGCTCGCGGCCATGCGATCCTGACCGAGCACCGAATTCGCCGTCAGGGATTCGCGGATCGCCGCCGTGTGAAAGTCGTTGCGCCGGTCGATCACCGTGCCGATGATCGCGAGACCCACCGAGCCGCCGAGATTGCGCGCCATGTTGTAGAGACCGGCGGCATCGCCGGATTCCTCGCGCGAAACCGCCGCCATCGACGCCTGATTCAGCGGCATCATCGCGAGCATCTGGCCGAAGCCGCGCAGAATCTGCGAGCCGTAGAAGTCATGACCGACGCTTTGTGCCGTCAGCGAAATATCGAGCAGACAACTCGTGGCGAAGAACAGCAGCCCGGCGATCACCAGCACACGAAAATCGACTTTGCCGAGCAGACGCGGCAAGATCGGCATGACGAGAAACGCCGGCACGCCCGACACCAGCATGATTGCGCCCGACTGCAACGCGTTATAGCCCGCGACGGTCGCGAGAAACTGCGGCAGCAGAAAGGACACGCAATACAAACCCGCGCCCACCGCGAACACGATCAGAATCACGCTCGCGTAACGCGGATTGCGCAGCAGCGACAGACGCACGATCGGCTTCTTCGCGACGAATTGCGATATCGCGATCAGCACCATGCCGAAGGTCGCGAGACACGTCAGCATGATGATCTCGTTCGACTCGAACCATTGATTGCGCTGGCCTTCTTCAAGCACGACGGTGAGCGAACTCAGGCCGATAGCCAAGCCCGCGATGCCGATCCAGTCCGCGGTCAGAAACGCTTCCCAATGCGATTTTTCAGCGGGCAAACCGGTGATCAGCAATGCGACCAGCGCGACGCCGACGGGCAAGTTCAGATAGAAGCACCACGACCACGAAATATTCTCCGCGAGCCAGCCGCCGATCACGGGACCGAGAAGCGGCCCGAGCAGCACGATCAGCCCGAAGATGGTCATGCCGACCGGCATCTGCTCGCGCGGCAATCGCGTGCGGATGATGGTCTGCGCGGTGGGAATCATCGCGCCGCCGGTAAAGCTCTGGCCGATGCGGCTCGCGACCATCATCGGCAACGAGGTGGAGAGGCCGCACATCACCGAGAACGCGGTGAACAGCACGGCATTGCCGAGCAGGAAATTGCGCAGACCGAACACGCGCGTGAGCCACGCGGCGAGCGGGATCATCACGATTTCCGACATCAGATAGCCGGTGGAAATCCAGGTGCCTTCGGTGCCAGTCGCGCCAATTTCGCCCTGAATCTGCGGCAGCGCCGAGTTCGTGATGGAGATGTCGAGCGTGGCCATCAGCGCGCCGAGCGCGCCTGCGGTGACGGCGATCCAGTCGGTCGCGCTCGCGCGTTGATGCGGCTCAGCCATGACGGTTCTCTGCCGCGATGCGGTCGCTGTCGTCGGTGGCGGATTTCGTGTCGACATCGACCGTGACGGACAGGCCCGGCAGCAGCACCTTGCGCGTGTTCGGACCCGTATCGATACGAATGCGCACCGGCACGCGCTGCACGATCTTCGTGAAGTTGCCGGTGGCGTTCTCCGGCGGCAGCAGCGCGAACTGCGCGCCGGTGCCGGGCGCGAAGCTATCGATGACGCCGTGCAGTTCGGTGCCTTTCAGCGCATCGACATGCAGCGTCGCCGGCTGGCCGATACGCATGCGGCCCACCTGCGTTTCCTTGAAGTTCGCCTGCAGATACACCGACTCGACCGGCACGACCGTCATCAGCCGCGTACCCGGTTGCACGTATTGACCGACGCGCACTGTGCGATCGCCGACGCGTCCCGCCAGCGGGCTGTACAGCGTGGTGTCGTTGAGATCGAGCTTGGTCTGATCGAGCTGCGCCTGCGCCGCTTCGAGTTGCGCCTTGGTCTGCGCGATCTGCGCCTGCGTCGCGCCGACCTGCGTCGCCGCCGATTTCACCGCCGCGAGATTGGCGGCGAGCGTGGCGCGTGCCTGATCGCGCGTGCTGACGAGACTCGCGAGCCGCTCCGCCGTTTCCGCGCCCGACGCCGCGAGCGGACGATAGCGCTGCACGTCGTCTTCCGCGTGCTTCAGGCTTACGCGCGAGACTTCGGCCTGCGCCTTCACCTGTTCTTCGTTGGCCTGCTGTTGCTTGAGATCGGCGTCGGCGCGCTGGATGTCGGCGGCGCGCGCATCGAGCGTGGCCTTGGCCTGATCGTGCGATGCCTGATATTGCCGCGTATCGAGCCGCGCGAGCGGTGCGCCGGCCGCGACGGTCTGGTTGTCGCCGACCAGCACTTCCGTCACGTAGCCGCTCACTTTCGGCGCGATGGTCACACTTATCGGCTTGCAGATACGCGTCGTCGGTGGTTTCGACGAAGCGGCCGACGGTCCACCAGCGCGCCCCCCAGACCGCCGCGACGATGCCGACGATCAGCAGCACGCGACGCCGCGAAGGTTTGCCGCGCGCGGCTGCATCGGATTGAGGGGGATTGCCGCCTTGCGCGGGTGCTACATCAGCCATTGTTGCTCCGACCTGTGGTGTGTGCGGCCACGCGCGGCGACCGCTTCAATGAATGCGCTATGGTTGGCGTCTTGCGTCGATACCTTGAATAACGGCATACGCTCGCCATACTAGACGATGTCGTCTAGTATGCACGAATCTAGACGGCAGCGTCTAGTTTGCAGAGACAACAGGGCAGAACGATGAAAAAGCCCCGCCCCGCGCCCGAAAGCGCTTTGAAAGACGACGAGCGCAGCAGCAGTAACAGCAGCGTGCGCGAGCCGTTGCAGGCGCGAGGCCGCGCGCGCATCGAGGCCGTGCTGGACGCGACGGCCGAACTCATCGTGGAAAAGGGGCTGGAAGGCGTGACGATGCACGGCGCCGCGCGGCGCGCGCAGACGCCGATCGGCTCGATGTATCACTTCTTTCCGGATCGCGACAGTTTGTTGTCGGCGTTGTGGGATCGCCACATCGCGGCGTTGAGCGAACTCGAGGACGAACTCGGCGAGATCGATACGGAGACGTGGAAGGCGTTGTCGGCGGAAGCGGTGATCGATCGCATCATGACGCCGCATATCCGCTATTTCGAGCAGAATTCGGATTGCCTGATTCTGATGTCGGTCATGCCGCACGACGATCAGAAGAGCAAGCGCAAGTCCGACATGTTGCGAAAGGTGATCGATGCACGCATGCCGCGCGTGAAAGCCGCGGATCGTGCGTTATATGTGGAGATGATTCGCGCGCTGGCTGGCGGTGCGCTGGCGGTCAAGCTGCGTCCCGCGCTCGGCGACGTGCAGCTGGCGCAGCGTTATTTGCGCGAAGTGAAGCGCGCGTTGTCCGCGTATCTGGCTGCCGTGGAAGCGGCCGTGTTGTAAAAAAATCGTGCCGGATGGACCGGCGCGACGTTCGAGGCTTAGTGCGACATCACCACTTGCGCGATGATCCCGGTTGCCGCCGCGACCAGCAGATAGTTGCCGTTCACGCCGACCCACTGATAACCACGCGGCGGCTGGCGCAGATCGTGTTCGTGCCAGTTGTCGATCACATACTGACGATTGCGATAGTCTTGTTCGAGGCGATCGCCCTTACGCCAGTCGCCATGATGCGGCGGTGGCACGTCCGCATGCTGCGGGGGGCGGTGATCGTTCATCTGCGGCGCAGGGCCGTGATCTTGCGGACCGGGACCGCCGTGATAACCGGGGTTGTTGTTGTACTGGTTGTACTGGCCGTGTTGATCCGGACCGCCCGGTGCGGGCTGCGCGAACGATGCCGTAGCGGCCAGACCCAGACTTGCGCACAACAGGGCGGCGACGATTCGATTGGTTTTCATATTTACCCCCTCTATCTCGTTGAGAACATTTGCCGTGACGCGTCTTCAGGCAACTGCAACGCGGCAAATCGATGAGGGAACTTTACTGAACCGTTTCGTTAAATGGCGTGAGGAGTTGTAAGCGTGCCTTACCGCTAGTTACGTGTGTCATCTTGCCAGCAAAAAAGGCGGCGCTTTTTCTCAAGCGCCGCGCGTAACGATGCTTAACGTTTCGCTTCGTCGTAACGCCGCGAGACTTCGGGCCACGCGATCACGTTGAAGAAAGCCGCGAAGTACTCCGGCCGGCGATTCTCGTACTTGAGGTAATACGCGTGCTCCCACACGTCGAGCCCGAGAATCGGCGTATTGCCCGAGCCGATGCCGTTCATCAACGGACTATCCTGATTGCCCGTGCTCTCGACCGCGAGCTTTTCCTGCTTGTCGACGCACAACCACGCCCAACCGCTGCCGAAACGCGTCAGCGCCGCCTTGGTGAAGGCATCCTTGAAGGCATCGAAGCCGCCGAGATCGCTATCGATCGCGCTCGCCAACGCGCCTTCCGGCTTGCCGCCGTCGTCGGGCGACATCACGGTCCAGAACAGACTGTGATTCGCGTGACCGCCGCCGTTGTTGCGCACGGGCGTGCGAATTGATTCGGGTAACGAATCAATATTGGCGATCAGCTTTTCCACGGGCTGATCCTTCTGTCCGGCGCTTTCCATCGCGGCATTGAGATTGTTCACATATGTTTGATGATGCTTCGTGTAATGCACTTCCATCGTGCGCGCATCGATATTCGGTTCGAGTGCATCGTAACGATAAGGCAAGGCGGGCAGCGTGTATGGCATGACATGCTCCTTCAGGAAAGTGACTGACGTGCGGGGACGGCGGCATCGAGCGCGGCATGCGCGTGTTCGAGCGTGCGCGCGATACGCGGATGCGGCCCATGCCGGGCGAGATGACGAATCAGCGCGACATGCGTCTCGCGGCTGTGATGCAAGGCGGCGCGTCTGAGCGATGCAGACTTGCCGGGATGCAGATGCAGCGCGATCAGCGTTTCATGCGCGAGACAGAGATGAAGAGCGGCGGCATCGAATTCGCCGGCATCGACGAGCAGATCGGCGAGATTGTGATGCGACACGACGAGCGCGGCGAGACAGTCGTCGGCGCGGCCGGACGGCGGCGCATCGAGCAGTTGCCGTGCGATGGACAACGCGTGCTCGTAACCCGCGCGTGCAATCGCGACATGACCGTCGCGTTCTGCTTGCGTGGCCTGCCGCATTTCCGATTCCCACTGCGGCAGCGTGGGCTGTTGCGTGCGCGTGCGAAGGGATTCGTGCGGATCGGTGATGAGGGTCGGTCGATACATGGCGAGGGCTCCTTGAACCTGCGCCCTTTGCGTCGACGAATGGCCTGCGTACTCGGGATGAATCCATCATAACCGCGATCGAATGGGCCTGTTCGATCGAGGGTTATTCACATGCCGCCAAATCGCATACCATGCGCTGTGCAGCGCTTTCCTTTCGCATTCGTCATGGGGTGAACGCATGACCGACACGTCGATCCGCAGTCCGCGCGAGCACGCGCATGTCATTGCCTCGCAAGCAAGTCCATGCGACGAGGGATTCATTCGCGCACAACACAGCGCGCTCGACCGGCCGTGCACGCGCAAACGCATGGCGCTTGCATCGACGATACTCGGCTCGAGCATGGCGTTTATCGCCGGCTCGGTCGTGAATGTCGCGCTGCCTTCGATCCAGGGCGAACTGCACGCGAGCGTCGCGGCGATGCAATGGGTCGTCAACGCGTATCTGCTGTTTCTCGGCTCGCTGGTGCTCGTCGGCGGATCGATGGGCGACCGGCTCGGCAGGCGCACGGTATTCGTCGCGGGCATCGCGCTATTCACGCTGGCATCGGCGGCGTGCGCGTTCGCGCCCAGCATCGGCGTGCTGATCGCGGCGCGCGGTGCAGGGCATCGGCGCGGCGCTGCTGGTGCCGGGCAGTCTCGCGATCATCGGCGCGGTGTTCGACGGCGAAGCGCGCGGCCGCGCCATCGGCACCTGGGCGGGCGTCGGCGCGATCACCTCGGCGCTGGGACCGGCGGCAGGCGGCTGGCTCGTCGATGCCTTTTCATGGCGCGCGATCTTCTTCATCAATCTGCCGCTGGCCGCTGCGACCATTGCGCTCGCGATGGCATCCGTTCCCGACGTCCGCGAAGACGATGCGCAAGGCGGGCTCGACTGGCTCGGCGCGATCGCGGTCGCGGCCGGACTCGGCGCGCTGACGTATGGACTCACGCAAGTGTCGTCGCGCGGCGTCGACGATGCGCGCGTGCTCGGCACGATCGTCGCGGGCGGCGTGCTGCTCGTGGCCTTCGTCTTGATCGAAGCGAACAGCGCGCATCCGATGATGCCGCTCGACGTGTTCCGCTCGCGCGACTTCAGCGGTGCGAATCTCGTCACGCTGCTGCTGTACTTCGGCTTGTCGGGCGTGTTCTTCTTTCTGCCGTACACGTTGATTCGCGCCTACGGTTATCACGCGACGCAGGCAGGCGCGGCCGTGTTGCCGATGCCACTCATCATCGGCGTGCTGTCGCGCTTCACGGGCGGCCTGACGACGCGTTTCGGCGCGCGTGCGCTGCTGATTGTGGGGCCGTGCATCGCGGGCGTGGGATTCGTGATGCTCGGCGTGCCTTTCGTACCGGGAAGCTATTGGGGCGGCTTTTTTCCCGCGCTACTCGTGCTCGGTCTCGGCATGACGATCACCGTCGCGCCGCTCACGACAACGGTCATGGCGTCGGTGCCGAACGAGCGTACGGGCGTGGCGTCGGGCATCAACAACGCCGTCGCGCGCGTGGCGGGATTGTTGGCGGTCGCGGTGCTCGGCATCGTGTTCGTGCATGCCTATGACGCCGCGATGAAGAAGACGCATGCAAGCGCGCAGACGCTGGAGCCGCAAGCGCACGAAAGCGCCAATAGCGACGAAGCGCACGCGATCGCCGGTGCGCTGCGTGCCGTGACGCTGCTGTCCGCGTGTTGCGCGTTCGGCGCGGCGGGCCTCGCGGCGGCGACCATTCGCCGGGCGTCGCGTTGAAATGGCGCAAGGCACGCCGATGCGCGTTATGCTCGGACTTTCACGTCGAAAGAGAGGCTGGCGGTGAACGCTTTTTACCGCGTCGGGAACGGCATGCGCCGCACCTTGGAGCTGCTTCTGATGATGGCGTCGCTCGGTGCGTTCGCGCAGGACGACCGCGTGTCCGATGCGCAGATCGTCGGCATTCTGATCGTCGCGAATCAGGCGGAAATCGCGGCCGGTCAGGTCGCGTTGCGAAGGACGCAATCGCGCAGCGTGCAGGCGTTCGCGAACCGCATCATCTCCGAGCATCGGCAGATCAATCAGGAAGCCGACGACATGCTGCGGCGTCTGGGCGCGAGCGCGCAACGCAGCGGCACGAGCAATGCGATCGAGCGCCAGAGCCGCAACGACGTCGCGATGCTCAATGACGACGATCCCTATTCCTTCGATATGGATTACCTGAATCGCGAAGTCGATTTTCTCGCGCAGCTCGTGCAATCGGTGGACGGCTTTATCCGCACGACGACGAGTCCCGACGTCAAGATGCTGCTGGTGCGCGCGCGGCCCGCGCTGACGTTTCATCTCGATCAGGCTCGCCAGATTCAGTTTGCGCTGAATCGGCTGGGCTTCGGGCGTTGATACGTGTTGAGCGCCGCATGAGCCAGAAACCGCGTCAGCAAGCGGTTCGACCGCGCAAGAGGCCGACGCAATCGCGTTCGGAAGAGACGGTCGCATCCATCGTCGAGGCGCGCCGCGCAAGTGCTCGAAACGCAGGGCTTCGAAGGCTTCAACACGAATGCCGTGGCCGAGCGCGCGGGCGTGAGCATCGGCTCGCTCTATCAATACTTTCCGAACAAGGACGCGTTGACGGTCGCGCTGATTCGCCGCGAAGGACGGCGCTTTCACGACGATGCATCCATTGCGCTGAGCAAGCGCAGCGGCCGTGCGGCGCTCGAATATTTGATCGGCGCATCGGTGCGACAGCAGTTGCAACGCCCGATGCTCGCGCGTCTGCTCGATATCGAGGAAGGCCGTCCCGCGCTGCGTGGCGAAGTCGGCAATCCGGAGATGGAAGCGCTCGCGGTGACGATCATCCGTCGCGCCGCACCGGATCATAGCGATCCCGATACCGCCGCCAATGATCTGTTCGCGATCATTCGCGGCATGGTCGATGGCGCGGGCCAGCGCGGCGAGCGCGATCTGGAAAGTCTGGAAATGCGCGTGCGCGCCGCCGTGTTCGGCTATCTGGCGCGCACGGGAAAGGCGTGAATGCGAGCAACATAAGCGCGCCATCCGCGTAGACATGCAAATAGCCATTTAAATAAATGCATATTTCAGCACACGGACAAAGCGAGTTGGGAATGTAAGCTTTTGCTTATATTCTGCTCATCGTCAGGCGGAAACGAATCAATCGGCATGGGGCCGCCGCCAAACTTCAAGCGAGAATGACGATGAACGATTCCATCAAAAGCATGAAGCTCAACCATCTGAGCTTTCCTTCGGCGGATACGGCCGCCACGGCGCAATTCTTCGAGCGCTATCTGGGCTTCACCATCTCGGGCACGTGGGACAAGTGCTACATCCTGAAGCGTCCCGGTTATGACGTCGTGATCGATCACCATGACGATGTGCCCGCATGGCCGCGCGCGTTTCATGTCGGCTTCGAGTTGCCGACGTTCGACGCCGTGCAGGAACTGTTCGATCGCTTTACGCAGGAGCAGGTCGAGATGGAAGCCGGCATCTTCAACAATGGCCGTGGCTCGCGCTTCTTTTGCCGCGCGCCGGGCGGCGTGATGTTCGAACTGAACACGCGCTCGGATGCATCGCCCGAATTTCGCAGCACCTTCGACGCGTGACGCGCGTTCAAGGCCGCGCGCCGTTCAGCATGGCTTGCAAGTCGTCGAGCGGCAGCGCGCCGGTGACGAGCGTGCCATCGGCGAAGACGATCGTCGGCGTGATGCGAATGTCGAGGCGCGCGGCCAGCGCCAGATTGTCCGCTGCGGGCGACGTGCCGCACGACCGCGCGGCATCGGGCGCGCGTCCTTCGATCATCCACGTCTGCCATGCGCGGGCGCGATCGGGCGCGCACCATATCGCATCGGACATGGGGCGCGATTGCGGCGTGAGAATCGGAAATAGGAACACGTAGACCGTCACGTCGTCGAGCGCCTGCAGTTCGCGCTCGAGTCGGCGATAAAACGGACAATACGGATCTTCGAACACGGCGATGCGACGCGCGCCCGTGCCATGTATCGATTCTATGGCGTGACCAAGCGGCAGGCTCGCGAAGTCGATGCGCCGGTCCTGCGCATGCGCGATGCCAATCACCATCGCGAGCACGAAACTCAGCGCAAGCCAGCGCGCTCTCACCGCACGCGCCTTTATTGCAGGCCTTCGTGTTCGAACGCGAGCTTGACGGCCGGACGTTCGCGTACGCGATCGTAAAACGCCTGCAGCTTCGACGGCATCTCGACGCCGAGCTTCTTCGCCCACGTCAGCATGGTGAAGAGATACGCATCGGCGACGCTCATCGAATCGCCGAACAGGTAATCGCCTTTCATCATCGTGGCGATCAGCGAGAAGCGCTTGTCGATCTTCTCTTTTGCGGCGGCGGCTTCGGCATCGGATGTCGGGCGCAATACGCGGCCGAACTGCTTGTGGATTTCGGTTGAAATAAACGCCAGCATCTCGAGCAGCTTGATGCCGTCCTTATCGTTCGATGGCGCAAGATCGGGCGCCTGCTTCGCGACCCAACTCAGAATCGCGATGTTCTCCGTGAGCGTGTGGCCATCGTCGAGTTCGACGACCGGCACGTAGCTCTTCGGATTGATCTCGTCGAACGGGCGACCGTCTTCGGCGACCTTGTTCTTGAGGTCCACTTTCACGCGATCGAACTTCAAGCCCGCTTCATGCATGGCGATGTGATCGGCGAGGCTGCACGCACCCGGCGCGTAATAGAGCTTCATGGAGATGTCTCCTTTCATGAGTGACACGTCCTCGATGCACAGCAACGCGTATGCCGCCTCGCGATGTTTGGGCATCGTGTTTGCTGAATATAGGCATTTACTATGGAGCGAGTCAAATGGCCGAATCCGATCACAGCCGCAGCCGCGACTATCCGTATTCGTCCGGCGGCTGGGGCTCCGTCAAGGCGGTGGCGAAAATTCTCGCGCATGAAAAAGCGCCGCTAAAAGGCACGAAAGTGCTCATTCATCAGAACAAGCCCGATGGCTTCGCCTGCGTGGGCTGTTCGTGGGCGAAGCCCGCGCATCCGCATGCGTTCGAGTTCTGCGAGAACGGCGCAAAGGCGACCGCATGGGACACCACGAGCAAGCGCGTGAGCCCGGATTTCTTCGCGCGCCACACGGTTTCCGAACTGCGCGAATGGCACGATCACGATCTCGAAGATGCAGGCCGCGTCACCGCGCCGATGCGTTACGACGCCGCCACGGACAAATACGTCGAAGTCAGCTGGGACGAAGCTTTCGAAGATATCGCCCGCGAACTGCGCGCGATGCGGGACGAACCGGACCAGGTGGTGTTTTATGCGTCGGGCCGTGCGTCGCTGGAAACGTCATACATGTTCCAGCTTTTCGCGCGCATGTACGGCACCAACAACCTGCCCGACAGCTCGAACATGTGTCACGAAAGCACGAGCGTGGGCTTGCAGAAGGCGATCGGTGTCGGCGTAGGCACGATCAGGCTGGAAGATTTCGACCATACCGACCTCATGTTCTTCTTTGGACAGAACGTGGGCACGAATAGCCCGCGCATGCTGCATCAGCTACAGGATGCACGCAAGCGCGGCGTGCCGATCATCACCTTCAATCCGTTGCGCGAACCGGGGCTGCTGAAGTTCGCCAATCCGCAATCGCCGACGGACATGCTAACGCCCGCGCATACGCGCATCAGCACGCAATATCATCAAGTGAAGGTTGGCGGCGATACGGCGGCGATACTCGGCATCTGCAAGGCGGTGATCGCGGCGGACGACGACGCGCTCGCGCAAGGCCGCGCACGCGTGCTCGACGTCGACTTCATCGAAACGCATACGGTGGGATTCGATGCGTTAGCGCGCTATGTGCGCGATGCATCGTGGCGCGATATCGAACGCGTCAGCGGCCTCGCACGCGATGCGCTCGAAGCCGCCGCGCGCGAATACATCGGGGCCAACGCGGTGATCGCGCATTACGGCATGGGCCTGACGCAGCATCGGCTTGGCGTGCAGAACGTCCGCATGATCTGCAATCTGCTTTTTCTGCGCGGCAATATCGGCAAGCCGGGCGCGGGGCCGTCGCCGATTCGCGGACACTCCAACGTGCAGGGACAGCGCACGGTCGGCATCACCGAGAAGCCGGAACTCGCGCCGCTCGACGTGCTCGCCGAACAGTTCCGCTTCGAACCGCCGCGCGAGAAAGGCATGAATATCGTCGAGACGTTTCAGGCGATGATCGACGGCAAGGTCGGCGCGGTGATCAATCTCGGCGGCAATCTGGTGCGCTCGGTGCCGGATCGCGAGCGGATCGAGCCGGCGTGGCGCGCGTTGCGGCTCGCGGTGAACATCACGACGAAGCTCAATCGCAGCCATGTCGTGCATGCGCGGAAGTCGTATGTGTTGCCGTGCCTGAGCCGTATCGAGATCGACAGGCAGGCGGGCGGCGAGCAGGCCGTGTCGATGGAAGACAGCACGGGCTGCATCCACGGATCGCGCGGCGTGACGGAAGCGGCCGCGCCGGATATTCGCTCGGAGCCGTACATCGTCGCGTCGCTGGCGAAACATACGCTGGGCGCGCAATCGACGGTGGACTGGACGCGCTGGATCGGCGATTACGGAATCGTGCGCGAGGAGATCGCGCGGACCTGGCCCGATACCTTTCACGATTTCAACGCACGCATGTGGACGCCGGGCGGCTTTCCGCGCGTGCTGCCCGCGCGCGAACGCCAGTGGAAGACCGAAAGCGGCAAGGCCGGGTTTCACGTTCCCGAGATGCTCGAAGAAGATCCCGACATGCCCGTGCGCGAACCGCACGCGCTGCGTCTCACCACGCTGCGCAGCGACAACCAGTTCAACACGACGATCTATGGTCACGACGACCGCTTTCGCGGCATCAAGGACAGCCGCATGGTGATCCTGATGAACGAGCGCGACATGCTCGCGCGCGAGTTGCGCGCCGGCGATCGCGTGATGCTGGAAACCATCGCGGACGATGGCGTCGAGCGTCGCGTGCGCGGTCTGACGCTGGTTGCGTACGACATTCCGGAGGGCTGCATCGGCGGCTATTACCCGGAGTGCAATCCGCTGATTCCGCTCTGGCATCACGCGAAGGAAAGCAAGGTGCCCGGCGCGAAATCGATCCCCGTGCGTATGCTGCGTGACGTCTAACGGGCGGGTTACGGACGTCGTGGCACGGCTTATCGCCGTGCACAATGAACCATCGAGGACAATACGAGTGGTGTGATCGATGAGTCAGTCCAGTGGCAGACGTCCGAAACTCGTGTTCTTTCCCACGCGCAGCGTCGAGCCGTCGCCCGGCGTCAGCGCGGACGATTTCCTCATCTATGCGTCGTATCGCGGAACGAGCGGCAGCGGGTTTTTCGGCACCTTGAAAGTCGTCAGAAAGACGGACGGCAAACTGCTGTTTCCGTTCGAAGGCGCGGATAGCATCGGGCCGTTCGCGAGCAAGGCCGAAGCGGTCGATGCGGCGCAGGCGCGCGGCGAGGAAGTCGTCAACGGCGATCTGGCGAGTCCGGAGCTTTAGCCGCGTTTTAGTGCGATGCCAGCGCATCCCGCACCGCGCGTACATCGCGCGGGCTGACCGGCTTCGCATCGTTGCCCCACGCGCCGCGCACGAAGCTGAGGACGTTGGCGATTTCCGCATCGGTCAGCTTCTTGCCGAACGCGGGCATTTCCTTCGGCAGCGGACCATAAACGGTCGATGGCGCGTGGCCGCCCTGAATCAGCAAGCGAATCAACGAATCGGCGTTGTCGGCGAGCACGGCGGGATTGCCCGCGAGCCGCGGATATTTCATCGGCGCGCCCGCACCGTCGCTTTGATGACAGCGCGCGCACGCATTCGCGTAGATGCTTGCGCCGGGACGTTTCTGCTCGCCGGTTTTCAGGCGCGCGGTGGTGGCGTTCGGATCGAACTTTCCGCCTTGGTCGGTCGCGGGCAGGCTCTTCAGATAGGTCGCGATCGCCGTGAGATCGGGATCGGTCAGATATTGCGTGCTGTCCTCGACGACCTGCGCCATGCTGCCGAACGCGATCGCGCCGCCGCCGTGCCCGATCTTGAGGAACGACGCGATATCCTGCGCCGACAGTCGGCCCAAACCCGCGCCATCGAGCGCCGTCAACGGCGGCGCGTACCAGTGATCGAGCGTGCCGCCCGTCAGATAGGTCCCCGACGTTTCCGTGTAGCCGGTTTCGTTATAGGCCGCGCCGCGCGGCGTGTGGCACGCGCCGCAATGCCCGAGCGATTGCACGAGGTACGCACCGCGATTCCATTGCGCATCGCGGGCCGGATTCGGCTGGAAACGGCCGGTCGGCGCGAACGCCATGTTCCAGAACGCGAGCGCCCAGCGCTGATCGTAGGGAAACGGCAGATGCGTCGCGGGCGCGGCGACGGCGACCGGTTCGACGCCGTGCATGAAGTACGCGTAGAGCGCGCGCATGTCTTCGTCGTCGATCTTCGAGAACGACGGATACGGCATCGCCGGATACAACCGCTTGCCGCCCGGCGCGATGCCGTCGCGCAAGGCGCGCGCGAAGTCCTCGAAGCGATAGCCGCCGATGCCGAACTTCGCATCCGGCGTGATGTTGCTCGAATAGATGGTGCCGAAAGGCGCGGCAATCGGCAGGCCGCCCGCGAAGGGCTTCGGGTCCGGTCCGTCGTTTTTCGGCGCGGCGGTATGGCAGCCGATGCAGTCGGCGGCCTTGGCGAGATACGCGCCGCGCGCGATCAGTTTGGCCGATGCGCCATCCGCGTGCGCGGCCGATGCCGCGAGCACGCCCGCGACGCCGAGTATGGCGACGACACGGCGAATCAGCGGACGCATCGTCCCTCGGACAGCACGGCGCAGCGAAAATCGACGGATTGCGACACGGATGATCGGCCCATTTCTTCAGTTGAACGCCGACGAATCCTACACTGAGCGTGGCCGCGCGCGCTGTTTTTACAACGCCGCGCGTGAATGGGTGTCAATCGCGGGCGTCAGTGACGATCCAGATAAACGTGCCCAACCAGCGTGTCGTACTGCGCGGGTTCGGCGGAGACGATTTCGCGCAACATGGCGATAAACGCGTTGCCATCGCCGAGATTGGCGACGATCACGCGCGCGGTGCGCAGCGAAATGGAGTCGGTCAGCTTGCCGGAATAGTCGTCGTCGAGCTGAAAAGTGAAACGGTGGATCTCCTCCGCTGCCGCTTCGTCGGGTTTCTCGTGCGCGAGAATCTTGGCTTGCATCGAATATCCCTTAAAGACTGGATTTGTTTTGATGTCGCGCAGGGCGTTTTGCTGCTGTATTGGTCTCGTCAGCAAGATGCATTCCTCGGCGGCCGTAAGGTACGGCGCTTGCTCGACGCTTGCTCAATACTGGCACGCACGTCCCCTTTCCACTCCTCCGACGGCGGATGACGACCACCTCGAGCGATGCCGTGCGCCCGCGCATCCGGGCCCGCGTGCGCGATGGCGCGCAACGCGGCGGCGAGCATGCCTCCGGCGACGGCCCGAAGCAGGCGCTGCTCGGCCTGATGCTGGGCGCGCTCGGCGTCGTCTTCGGCGATATCGGCATGAGTCCTATCTACGCGCTGCGGCAAGGCGTGACCGAGGCGGGTCGCGTCGACGTGCCCGTCGTGATGGGCATTCTCTCGATGATCGTCTGGGCCGTGGTCGTCGTCGTGATGATCAAATACGTCAGCTATGTGATGCGCGCCGACAACGAAGGCGAGGGCGGCATCGTCGCGCTGACGGCGCTGGTGCGCTCCGGCTACGAGCAGCAGGGCCGCCACAAGCCGCACTGGCTGCTGATGGCCGGACTGTTCGGCGCCGCCATGTTCTACGGCGATTCGATGATCACGCCCGCCGTCTCGGTGCTGTCCGCGGTGGAAGGGTTGCATCAGGTGAGCGCACGCTTCGATCCGTTTATCGTGCCGTGCGCGATGGCGATTCTGGTCGCGCTGTTCCTGTTTCAGCGCTGCGGCACGGCGGTGGTCGGCAAGTCGTTCGGGCCGGTGATGGCGCTTTGGTTCGTGTGGCTCGCGGGCGTCGGCGTGTACCGGATCGCGCAGCATCCCGACGTGTTGCGCGCGGTATCGCCGACGTGGGCGTGGGCGCTGGTGCATGCGCATCCGCTGCTCGCGTTCGTCGTGCTCGGCGAGGTGATTCTCGCGCTGACCGGCGCGGAAGCGCTGTATGCCGACATCGGCCATTTCGGGCGGCGCGCGATTCGCCTCGCGTGGCTGTTCATCGTGTTTCCGGCGATCGTGATCGGCTACTTCGGACAGGCCGCGACGATGCTTTATCAGCCGGGCGCGGAGAAGCAGCCGTTCTTTTACGCCGCGCCTTCGTGGGCGCTGATTCCGACCGTGATCATTGCGCTGCTGGCGACGGTGATCGCCTCGCAAGCGGTGATTTCAGGCGCGTTCTCGATGACGAGTCAGGCCATCGAACTGGGTTTTTTGCCGCGTTTGCGGGTGATCGAGACATCGAAGAAACATCGCGGACAAGTGTATGTGCCGGCCGTGAATTTGCTCTTGTTCGCCGCCGTGATGTTCCTCGTGCTGACCTTCCGAAGCTCCGACAAGCTGACGTCCGCGTACGGCATCGCCGTCGGCCTGACGATGCTGATCACGACCGTGCAGATGGTCAGCCTGTCGCGCAATGTGTGGCGTTGGCCGTGGCTCGCGGTCGCGGCGGTCAGCGTGCCGCTGCTCGCGATCGATGCGCTGCTCGTCGCCGCCAACGTGCACAAGATTCCGCAGGGCGGTTGGTTTCCGGTGGCGGTCGGCATCGTGCTGTTCACCTTGATGGCGACCTGGCATCGCGGACGCGCGTTATCGGCGGAGCATGCATCGAAGGCGCCGCCGCTCGATGCGTTCGTTCGCCACGTCCTCGACGACAAGCATCCCGCGCGCGTGCCCGGCACGGCGGTCTATCCCGGCAGCAGGCTCGGCGCGACGCCATCGGCATTGGAGAGCAACGTGCGCCATAACCGCGTGCTGCATCGGACGGTGATTGTATTTGTGAATCGGTCGGAGTCGGCGCCGCGCGTGGATGAACATACGCGCATCGACGTGCGCGATCTCGGCGCGGGCTGCTACGAGGTGATATCGCGGCATGGCTTTACGGAGCGGCCGAATCTGCCGCGCCTGCTGGCATCGCTCGATGGTCAGTTGGCCGACTGGCGTTTCGATTCGAAGCACACGACGTATTTCCTTCTGCGCGACGAGATGACGCCCGGCTGCTCGCACGGCCAGATGTCACGGGCGCGTGAATGGCTGTTCGGCGAGATGGCGTTTCATTCGGCATCGAGCGCGGAGTATTACGGGCTGGTGGGTGAGGATGTGGTGGAGTTGGGGGTGCAGGTGGTGCTTTGAGGGGGGGTGAGTTTGCTTCTTCGATGCGCGATGTGCGGGCGCTGACGATCGCGGGTATTGTCTGAGGTGGGGCGGAGCGTGATCGTGCGAGGGGATCAGGCTTTGGAATGATGCGTCGCTTTAGCTGCGCGTGGCCGCGTTAAACGAATATCGGCCATTCGACTGGCAGTGACGAGCGTTGAGTCGAAAGTCCGATTTCGATGCTGTCGCTCGTTCAAAGTCGACTTGATCACTCGCCCGGGCGCAACGGCCAGCGATCGGCCAGCGTCCTGCACAGATAGTCCCCAAAACTGAGCGCCGCCGTACCACGCTCAGCCTTACGCGACACCACAAGTGCGTAATTTCGCCGCAAACTCACGTCATCCAGATGAACCAACGTGCCCTCGGGAGCACGTCGTCGCTTCGCGACGTTGTGGGAGAGTAATGCTATGCCGAACCCGGCGTCGAGCATGCCGGTCAACGTTGACACGTCGCTGACCGTCGTTGTGCGCGGTGGCGCGAGATTGCGCGCATTCATCGCCGACTGGATCATCTCGAACATCGGCTGATATTGGTCGATCAACATCAGGTTCTCTCCCACCAGCTTGTCGATCCTTGCGTGCCCCGTACCGAACAGCGGATGCGTTTCGGGCACCACGAGCAGCACTTCATCGCTTGCAATGGGGGTCGCCGTGAAGCGATCGTCCGCACGGTCGAAAGACACGACCGCCATGTCCGCCTCGCCCGAATCCAGCGCACTGAGGATTTCCGGGTAACGCAGATCGAGCAGATGAACCTCCACATCCGTATAACGCGCGCAGTAATCGCGAATCAGGGCGGGCATGTAGAGCGCGGCGATCAACGGCGTTGCGGCCACGCTCAGGCGCTGGCGAGACTGCCCCGCACGCTGCAGAAATGAATCGACCAGACCGCCGAGCGCGTCGAGCGCGCGGTTCGCGCCCTCGAGCAAGAGCACGCCGTCCGCAGTCGGTGCGACATAGCGGGTCGTACGAATCAGCAGCTTCGTATGCAGAGCCGTTTCGAGCCTTTGTACGCGCCCGGAAACGGATGGTTGAGACAGGTTCAATTGAGCGGCGGCGGCGCGAAAGCTGCCGAGTTCGGCGACGGCGATAAAAGTTTCCAGCTCGGCGAGATCGATACGTTGCAGCGTCTTGCGCGTAGAAATGGGCATGTTCCGCTCACTGATTGTCCACGCTTATCAGTGTATCGAACTTAACAAATTGTCCATATACATGAAATCGCGAAGAATCGACTCATGCCAAATCCAACGACCAGCGCCCAAGCTGGCAGGAGACGATTCATGCACCATCCCGTTGCAAGCCGCCAGAGCGTGCGGATTATCGATACCCATCACCACCTCTGGGATCTGTCCCGGCTCTACTACCCGGCACTGACGGATCGCGTGGAACCGAAGCCCTATGGGGACTATTCCGCGATCTGCCGGGATTATCTGATTGGAGATTTTCTCGGCGATATAGGCAAGCTGCCCATTGCCCGGTCGGTCCATCTCGGCGCAACCACGGACCCGTTCAAAGAGACGGAGTGGTTGCAGGCGATTGCGGATCACACGGACACATCGAGGGGGTTTCCGCATGCGATCGTGCCCAAGATCGACTTGCTGAGTTCGACGCTCGATGCCGACATCGACTGGTACGGCACGCACCGCAATCTGCGCGGCATCCGGCAGATATTGAGCGGCGCGATCACGGCGAACCACGCGAATATCTCCGCATCGCCGGCATGCGTCGGCTTGCCGTGCATGGCTGGTCGTGCGATCTGCAACTGCATCCCGTGCAGCTTGCGCCGATGACCGAAGTCATCGCGGACAACCCCGATACGGTGTTCGTTATCGACTATGCAGGCATGTTGAATTACCACGATGCCGCGCTTCCCAACGTCAACATGAAGATCTCGGCGTTCATGATCTTCGATGGAGCGTGCAGAGCATCCAGCCATTCGTGCTCGAAATGATCGACGTGTTCGGCGTGGACCGCTGTGTCTTTGGCAGCAATTTTCCTGTGGACCGTCTTGCGTGTTCGTATCAGGCGCTATGGGAGCGATACATCGAAGCCGTGCGCGACTTCAGTGAGGACGAACAGGACCGCCTGTTCTATCGCAATGCATCGCGGATCTACCGCATCGAATGACGCGTCATTCAAGAACAGTCGAAGTCATTGAATCATTCGGGGGAATTCATGGGTATGTCAGTCGCACCGTTGTTCGTGCCGGGTCATATGCGCCGCCTGTGCGAAAAGGCCGTCGAACTCGATATCGAAACCGTCCTGATCGATCTGGAGGATGCGGTTCCCGGCAAGGAAAAAAGCGCGGCGCGCCAGGGCGCGGTCGACATGATCGCGCTGCTTCCGGGACGCTGCCATGTGCGCGTCAATTCGCTTGCGGTCACGAAGAGCTTCGGCTCGGCGTGCGGGGTGGAAGATCTTGCGGCGGTGATGGGGCCCGGCATCGGCGGCCTCATTGCACCGAAGATCGAAACGGCGGACGCGCTGCGGCGTATGGACGAAGCGATCACCGCCGCGGAGCGTAGCGCTTCTGTTCCCGCCGGAACGATCGAGCTTGGCGTCACCATCGAAACCGCGCTCGGCGTGGTCAATCTCGTGGACATCTCGCGCGTTGCGCTTGCTCGGCCCATGCGGCTTTCGTTCGGCATGGGCGACTTCACCACGGACGTAGGCATCGAGTGGTCGCGTGACGAATCGGAATGTGCCGTGCCGCGCGCGCTGGTGCCGATCGTCTCGCGTGCGGCCGGCCTTGCGCGGCCCCGCGATTCCGTGTTCGTCAATGTCGCCGACGAACAAGGCCTGCGCGAGAGCGCGTTACGGGGAAAGCGACTCGGTTATGCCGGCAAGTCCGCGATCCATCCAAAGCAGATCGCGATCATCAAGGAAGTCTACCGGCCCACGCAGGACGAAGTGAGCTGGGCGCGGCGCGTGGTGGACGCGGCCGCAGAAAAGACCGCGCTCGGCGAAGGCGCCTTTCTGCTCGATGGAAAGATGATCGACGATCCCATCGTGGTGAGAGCGCGTGAAGTCATCGATCAAGCCATGAGCGAAGCATGAAACGACGCATGAAGCAACGTGAGCGTCGACACACCGATTCAATGGAGGAATGCCATGCCGTCTGCGCTGGATAACATCATCGTGCTGGATCTCACCAGCTATCTTGCCGGTCCTTATGGTTGCGCGCTGCTCGGCGACGTCGGCGCGACGGTCATCAAGATCGAGGCGCCCGGCGGCGACAACATGCGTCAGTATCCCTCGACGCTCGAAGGCGAGAACCGCGCGTTTCTGGGGGCGAACCGCAACAAGCGCTCCATCGTCATCGATCTGAAGACGGACGCGGGACGCCAGACGCTTTATCGGCTGGTCGAGAAGGCGGACGTGTTCGTGCATAACTTCCGTCCTTCCGTGCCGGAGTCGCTGGGCATCGACTATGAAACCTTGCGGGCTTTGCGTTCCGATCTCATCTATTGCTCGTTGACGGGTTATGGCGAAAGCGGACCCTTATTTGCAGCCGTTGCGTCCTCCTCGCGATCTGCGACCCTATGCGGTAGGCCGAGGGTGACCAGCAGCAAACCGCGGGCGAAGCAAGGAAGCAGGCGGGTGAGCCGGTAAGCGCTGCACGAACGCGCGCTGGCGCCGACGATCGCGCGGCTCTACTATGAGCCGGGACGCTCACTGCGTGGGGCGAGTCCCGAGGCGACGGAGCGCTATCTGGGCACGATGCGCGATGACCTGGTTCACCTCGCGTTGATGCACGGCTCATCAGCGTTGGCAGATCATCTGAAATCCTCCAGGCAGCATTTGCGAGTAAAGCTTACGGCCGTCATTCTGCGCATGGTGGAGCAGGTGTCGACACTTGCGGCGGTCGTAGCTTGCCAACCCACCCCGTTCACCTGTGGTTTCGCCCACTCATCGCCCAACGCTTGAGCGGGGAGCGGATCATCACGCTCGATGCACTGATGATCGAATACTGCAATGCGCGCGGGGAGACAGCTAGCGGCGCTACGTGCCACGCGTGGGTGCATCGCGTGCGCACACTCCCGTCGCCTGGCAGGCACGTCATCAAACGACGCTGGAGATGAAAGCCGCGCCGTCGCTTCAACCCGGTGTGGATGACAACGCCAACCAAGGGAACGGTCGAGGGCGGCTGTGATTGGCGGCGATCCAGTCGAACCTCGCCCCGCCGCGTTCGACCATCTCTGGCCGTACGCGTGTCGAGTTGAGCGCGATCGGCAGGTCATGCCGCTGGGACCTGCACTCCCATGGCCGGAGCCGGTCCGGGCTCTCGTGCGCGAAGGCGTCGATCCGTCGCATCGGTAACAACACGCCTTCGGGCCTAAGGCGACGCACGCGGTGAAGTCGGTGCGCGTGTAGGTCCCCAGCAGAGGCAGCGTCAGCTGTTGCAGTTTGTTGATCATCGGTCAGCGCACCTCGATTTCCACTCAATCAAGTTACCTAGTCGGCCCTGAACAATCCTCAAAGCCTTACGCGATAAGGCGTTACAGCCCAAACCATGTTGAGCGAATTGCAGGAAGCAGGCATATTAACGCTTGATTCCTGCATTTTTTGACGAGGTGCGGATG
>NZ_LFJJ01000337.1 GCF_001189365.1 Candidatus Burkholderia verschuerenii
GCCGTGCAGATAGGCGTGCGGGGCGTAATTGAGCGGAGACCCCGGAACTTCGAGGCGCTGCAAGACGAGAAGGTGTTGAGACTACCTGGTTTGTAATGGGAGAGATGCATTATGAAACTCGGTCGTGTTTGCTCGACAAACTGACAGTTTACCTGTTCCCGGCGCCGAAGCGCTCGCGCAATCCGACGCATTGACCGAACTGATCCGCGAGCGCATCGTCGCGGCGGGCGGCTGGCTTCCGTTCGATCGCTACATGGAACTGGCGTTATACGCGCCGGGACTGGGCTATTACGGCGGCGGCGCGATGAAATTCGGCCGCCGCGCCGACGACGGCAGCGATTTCGTCACCGCGCCGGAGTTGTCGCCGCTGTTCGCAACGACGCTCGCGCGGCCCGTCGCGCAGGCGCTGCGCGACAGCGGCACGCGCAACCTGATGGAATTCGGCGCGGGCACCGGCAAGCTGGCGGCAGGTTTGCTGAATGCGCTGCACGCGCTCGGCGAGGATTTCGGCACGTATTCGATCGTCGATTTATCCGGCGAGTTGCGGCTGCGGCAGCGCGAGACCATCGAGAAGCTCGCGCCATCGCTTGCGCACAAGGTCGAATGGCTCAACGCGCTGCCGACGGCTTTCGAAGGCGTGGTGATCGGCAACGAGGTGCTCGACGCAATGCCGGTGCGGCTCGTCGTGCGCAAGCTCGGCGCGTGGCACGAGCGCGGCGTGGTGTGGCTGAACGACCGCTTCGCGTTCGACGATCGCCCTGTTTCGCTCGATGCGCAGATCGAACTGATCGATACCGCCATCGACGAAGCCAACGACGAGGAGTCGTTTGCCGAATACCTGACCGAGACGCACGAGACGGCGCTGGGCTTCACCAAGACCGTATGCACGATGCTCACGCGCGGCGCGGCGTTTTTTATCGACTACGGCTTTCCGCGCCGCGAGTTTTATCACGCGCAGCGCGCGACGAGCACGTTGATGTGTCATTACCGGCATCGGGCGCATGTGAACCCGTTTTTGTATCCGGGATTGCAGGATTTGACTGCGCATGTGGAGTTTACGGGTATCGCGGAAGCGGGGACCGAGACGGGCGCGGATTTGCTCGGATTTGCGTCGCAGGCGCGGTTTCTGATGAACGCGGGCATCACCGATGTGCTCGACGAGCTCGATCCCGCCGATGTGAAGCAATTTCTGCCTGCGGCCAATGCGGTTCAAAAGCTGCTGTCGGAGGCGGAAATGGGCGAACTGTTCAAGGTGATCGCGTTTTCACGCGGCATTCCGGGGACGCTCGATGCGTTTTCGACCGGCGACCGGTCGCACACGTTATGACGGTTTTCAGGCTCCGATCATGATTCGATGGGTACTCACCACGTTTATCGCACTGGCCATTCTTTCCGGATCGATGCCGTGGTTGCGGAAGATTGGCATCGAACGGCTTCCTGGAGATGTGAATTTTCGCTTTCGCGGGAAGGAGTATTCGTTTCCTTTTATGTCTACTTTGGTTTTGTCGATTGTGCTTTCTTTGATTGCTCGCGCTATTTGAGGTGCTGTCTTTGGTTTTCGCGGTTTTTTGTTCAGTAGCCGCCTCCCCGGCGGAGGGGTCACTTTCTTTGCGGCGGCAAAGAAAGTAACCAAAGAAAGCCGCTGGCCGATCCTAAGCACCTTCTTGAGCGGCCGCGGCACAGCACTAAAGACTTGGCACAGCAGTAGCGTGTGTTCTCGCCGTGTGTCCCGGCGCTGGTTCCCATGCGATTCACGTTTTCTCGCCTACCTCGGTAACGGTCCCCTTCGGCTTACTCCGGCCCCGCTTCGCGGCCGGTTTTGGGCTGTTTGGGCCACCGGCAGGTGATTAGCGAAACGACCTCGAATATCCCAACGGTTTGATCGTTATTCGGCCCTACCTCGTCGGGCCTGCAAAATTGAATTTGCCGGAATGGACCCGACGACGCAGTCTGGTGCAGACGTAAACGCACATCTCAGCCAGGTCTGCAGCGCACGAGTAGAGGTTGAGGCATGACGTTGAGCTGA
>NZ_LFJJ01000338.1 GCF_001189365.1 Candidatus Burkholderia verschuerenii
TCCGTTCGCTGGGCCTGCCGTCGGTCGGTCCAGCGCCGATCAACTGATCCGAACCGCCGTGTACGGACCCGTACGCACGGTGGTGTGGGAGGGGTCGGGCCGCGAGGCCTGCCCCTATCCCGATCGAATTCGACGTTCTGCATCAGGCACGTTGCAGTAAAAGGAAGGTCCGCGTGGAGAATCTTTTCCGAACCGTGAATGCGTTGTTCGCGTTCATTGCGCCCGTCTCCGATTTTCTCTGGGACTTTCCGACCAACTTCAAGGCGTACTCGCAGATTCCCGTGCTCGGGCAGTTTCCGTTCGCCATTCTCTTGCTGGTTGGCGTCGGCATTCACTTTTCGATTCGCACGCGCTTCGTGCAGACGATGAACCCGCGCAAGATCGTGCGCATCATGCTGCGGCGGCAATCGTCGGGGACGGGCATATCGGCGATCGCGTCGTTCATGCTCGGACTCGCGATGCGCGCGGGACCGGGCAATATCGTCAGCATCACGGGCGCGATTTCCGTCGGCGGGCCGGGCGCGCTGTTCTGGATGTGGGTCGCCGCGTTCTTCGGCATGGCGACGGCCTTCATGGAATCGACGCTCGCGCAGCTCTTCAAGGAAAAGAAGCACGACGAATTCGTCGACGGCCTGCCGTTTTACGGACGGCGCATTCTCGGCGACCGGCGCGGCGTCGGCACGTTTTTGTCGCTGGTATTTATCGTCTACGCGCTGTTCAACGTGCCTCCGCAAACGTTTAACGTTTTCACCGCGATGGGCACGATCGCCGCCGTGACGGGCGAACATCTCGCGCGGCAATCGACGGTGTATTACTGCATCGCGGTCGGACTGGTGGTGGCGTGCTCGTTCATCATCATGGGCGGCATCCGGCGCGTGACGGCTTACACCGATGTGCTCGTGCCGATCAAGGCGGCGCTGTTCTGCCTGATGTCGCTGGTGATCATCGCGATCAATTTGCCGTTGATTCCGTACTTCTTTCACGAGGTGATCGTCGGGGCGTTCGCGCCGCATACGCTGTTCGGCAGCGCGATCGGCACGCCGCTGGCGCAGGGCGTGAAGCGCGGACTGATGTCGAACGAAGCGGGGTAGGGCACGATCACGATGGCGGCCGCGATCGCCGACAACGATCATCCTTGCGAGCAGGGCTTCGTGCAGAGCCTGGGCGTATTTTTCGACACGATGGTCATCTGCACGATGACGGGCTTTATCGTCGTGATGGCGCATGTGTGGACCGGCACGGTCGATGGTCAGGCCTGGGAGTCGGTGCGGGCTTCGAAGATCACGGTTTATCTGGCTTCGGTGCAGGCGTTGGTGCCGGTTTCGGTCGCGCATGTCGTGAAGATCGTGATGTGCGTTTGCTACGGACTTTTTGCCTTCACCACGCTGCTCGGGATGATTTCGTTTGCCGAGATTTCGGCTAATTTCATTTCTCGTAGTCGGGGTTTTATTGGCGGGATTCGGGTGCTCGGGTCTTTGGTGTTTGTGCCTTTTGGTGCTTTGACCGTGCTTGCGGAGCTCGAATTGCCCAACCTCTGAGCGCTTTCCGATCTTATGAATATCGTGATGGTCTTGCTTAATGTGCCGATTGTGCTTGTCGGGCAGAAGCTTGTTTATCGGGCGCAGGAGGATTATCGGACGCGGCGTATCGGGCGGTTTGTTTCTGAGGAGATTGGGGTTCGGACGGAGTACTGGACGGGGGATGCTCCTTCGTCGGGCGATTTTGGGGAAGTAATCGGTTTTGGTTTTTTTGTCGCGCTTTTTTATTCAGTAACCGCCTTCCCGGCGGAGGGGTTACTTTCTTTGCGGCGGCAAAGAAAGTAACCAAAGAAAGCCGCTTGTCCGATCCTAAGCACCTTCTTGGCCGGCCCCGGCACAGAACTAGAGACTTGGCACAGCAATAGCGAGTGTCTTTACGGGGTGATCGCGTGCTGGTTCCCATGCGATTAACGCTTTCTCGCCCACCTTGGTAACGGTCCCTTTCAGTTGTGTGCGTCAAGTTGTGCAGAAATCGGATGCCGGTGGTTTCAGTTGATCCTTCTGTGCGACGTGCGGCGCGAAGGGCGTAGCCCGCAGCGCCGAACGCCGCGCGGCCGCTATGCAGCAG
>NZ_LFJJ01000339.1 GCF_001189365.1 Candidatus Burkholderia verschuerenii
GCGTTATGCTGCCTGAAGTTTAGTGTTAGAACTGACCTGTAATGTTATTGTTTGATAGGATGACAGATGGTGCCGGTCCGAGTCAGCCCTACGACCCTATCACTTCATCTCGGTTGGAGTCTCCCAGACCCTATTACCCCGTGGAGATGTCCCGCCTTCTGACCTATCACGACTACGAGGTCGGTGTGACTAGGGTGTGTGATCCATTGGTTGGATCTCAGTGTGTTTGTCCTACTAGAGAACCTTATCCCTACCCCATTTGGGTAGTACATCAACTCGATAGGGAGAGGATGGATTTACTTCGGATGGCGACTACGGAGCGTAGAGATCGCGTAACTACCGTGGAAGAGTATCATCAGCTTTTCCAGATGCAGGAGGGGATTCTTGATGAGGTGGAGACCAAGCTGGCAGATACAGCTCACCAGCTGACAGATGTGACACAGCAGCTTACCACAGTGACACAGCAGATGACGGCCCAGGCCCAAGAGATCGAGCGATTGCGTCAGCGCATCCAGCATCAGGAGGAGAGGTTGCAGCGAGTTCGTCAGGATGTGGAACCTACTATCGAGATTTCATCAGGTCACGTTGAGCCTCAGGGCTCCGATCATAGCGTGAACCAGTCCGATGCAGCTCATGTAGCTCAGCCAGGACAGCATGCTGCTGAAGGAACTGGAGGGCATTCTGACCCTGAGCCGATGGGGGGTTAGTCAGAGAGTTAGTGTGTGACTGCTGCTTGGAGGATTACTTTTAGTCCTCTTTTGTATAGCTTTTGACTTAGGCTTAGTGCCTTACTTTTGTAGTGGTTCCGACTTTTAGGAAGTCGGACGAGCTTCTAGCGGTTGCTAGGGAGTGTTACTTCTATCTTTTCTTTACTAGCTACTTTTGTATAAAGAAAAGATAGGGGTAACCCTTTTGGTATTGCGACATTATGGTTATGTATATATAAAATTATCGTTACGGTGTTATCTATATATTTATGTGATATTGTTTGAATTCTTTGTAAATATTAAATATCGAATTTAAGTAAATAATGTAGAGCTAAAATTTTTGCGAAACAGATGGAACTACCAAGCACCAATCAAGGTGAAGGAGAAGGTAGCAATCCAAATAAC
>NZ_LFJJ01000340.1 GCF_001189365.1 Candidatus Burkholderia verschuerenii
TCTTAAGATTACATAGAGATATTTGTAGATTCAATCCTTTACTTTCGTTTCTTAATTTACTTGAGCCCAACTCCTTAATCCTATCTTCAATTTAGTCATTCTCTTATTTCTAAGTTTTCATTCAAGTCCAAATAAAATTGGTTCAAGCAAATTATAAATTCTCCAATCGTCTATTTTCTTTTCCATTTCTTAATTTTAATTTGAGTTGATCCGTCAAATAAAATGTATACCTAAGTTTCCAAAATTTCTAATGTCATGTTGTTGCATTATTTAGGTTATTCCATTCTAGGGTTTAGTATTACCTAAATATTTTCTTTGAAGAAAATATAATAAATTACAGTAATTTCCTTCGAAATTCGGGGATGCTACACTTTTGTACTTTTATTTGGAACCATGGGATTGTAAAACACTAAGTTTGTAATAATAATATTAGCTTCCGCGTTTAAATGTATTTCCATTTAAGCGATAACGCTATTACATGCTTGCTTGTTCCCTTGTTTCGGTGAAAACTGAGACGGGATGGCGACCTGAGCAACTCGACCGGTATGCGGGGTCTGCAAGGCGGGGTCCACAGCTGCTCAGGAGGCTGGGGCGCTACAAGTGGTATCAGAGCGTTAGTTCTAGGAGACGTAACTAAAAGACTTGACTCATGAAATATTAGATAACGTTAAACATGTAAGTCGTTAAGATTGCAAGAAATTAGGCATGGAATATTTGTTTGTAGGAGTAAATGTTTATCGTGAGTTGTTGAGCGCCACAAGCGGACACAACTTCAATAAATGTTTTAATTGTGGATTTATTGAACCGTCGAGTTTTAAGTTTGATTGGGAACTGACTTTGTGCGTTATTGTTCTAGGATGGCGGATGGAGCTGGACCGAGTCAGGCCCGATATCCATTTGCGTACGCCCACGCAATCACGTATTACGACTATGATATGGGGTTGTTTTCGGTGTGTGAGCCTAGAATGGGATCACCGTGCGAGTGTGCGGGTAGACCCCTGTTCTCCTACCCTAATTGGGTAGTTCATCAGTTAGAAAGAGAGAGAGAGGAGTTAGTTGAGATCTTGGCTCAAAAGCGGAAAAGTCTTCGGGATGGATCTTTGCCTATGTGGGAGCTCGTTGATAGCTTGGAAGATGAGCTGCAGCAGGCTCAGAGTGATCTAGAGCAGCTGCGACTGGAAGTGCAGAACCAGTGGAGCCGCATTGATACTCTTGAGAGAGAAAGGGATGAGGCTTTGCGTGAGGGGGATAGGTTGCGAATTGAGATTCAAAATGTCATGCATACCGCTAGAGTTACGACCTACGCTGAGGAAGTAGACTTGGTACAACGGATGAAAGAAGGACAAAATTGTTTTAGGGACTTTCAAAACAACCGTAGGGCGAGTACACGAGGCACACCTGTCATGAAAGGAAAAGGGCCACAAGGATCGGGATCTATGCAGCCAAGAGGAACGGGAGGAGTAAAACGTCCAGCCCCGGCAGGAAAAGGACCAGCTGAGAAAAAGGGAACATCCCAGGCTGTATGTGGATTTTGTGGATTGAGCAACCACACAGAGGCTAATTGCTGGAGGAAGGCCAAGAAATGCTTAAAGTGTGGAAGTGCAGACCATCAGGTCCAAGAGTGTCCACTTCGTTCAGAAGAAGCTAGTGGAGAACCGGGTAAGACTGGGGTACGGACAGCGGCCAAGAAGGCTAGAGTGCCAGCTAGGGTTTATGCATTGGAAGCAGAGGATGTGGATAAAGAATCAAGCATGGTGGAAGGTACACTTTCTATATCTGGACAAGTGTTTAAAGTTTTAGTAGACCCTGGATACACACATTCCTTTGTTAATCCAGACTACTTGGGAAAATTGAGAGATAAGATAGAAACTTTACCATTTTGGGTAGAAGTTGGTACACCACTGGGTAGATTCGAGTTAAGAACTGATGAGGTCTGCAAGGGTTGTGAAGTGAATATTAAGGGTAGATTATTCACTGCTGACATGATCGTACTGCCTGTTCTGGGGTAAGAAGTGATTTTGGGAATGGATTGGTTGAGCCG
>NZ_LFJJ01000341.1 GCF_001189365.1 Candidatus Burkholderia verschuerenii
AGCTCGCCGTGCGCATGAAGGCGAGCGACGTCGGCGCGACGCGTTTTTCCGGCGAAGGCACGGCGTTCGCGCAACGGCTGGAGGCGGCGGGCATTCAACTGGCGTCGTTCAGCGTGCGTTCGCTCGACGGCAGCGACGCGCTCGACGCCAACGATCCGTCGCGTCGCGGCGCGGCGAAGCCGGTTCCGTCGCCGCTCGCGCATCTGTTCGACACACCGGCCCAAGAAGGAGACGCAGCGTGAATCAGGGTCATCGCAAGCAGGCGACCGCGCTCGTTTACGATTCGGGCAGCCGCGAGGCCACGCCGCGCGTGGTCGCGAAAGGCTACGGCCTCATCGCCGAAATGATCGTGCAGCGCGCCAAGGAAGCGGGCATCTACGTGCACGATTCGCCCGAAATGGTGTCGATGCTGATGCAGGTCGATCTCGACGCGCATATTCCGCCCGCGTTGTATCAGGCGGTCGCGGAATTGCTGGCGTGGGTGTATCGGCTGGAGAACGAGGAGCCGATGCGCGAACTCGTTCCGCTCAGGCGCGATTAAGCGGCTCAGGGCGTGAACGCGCGCGCGACGATGCCCGCGTGATCGAATCGCGCGGGCAGCGTGCCGTACACGCGACCCGTTTCGCCGCGCGCATCGCCGAGACGCGTTTCGATGAAGGCATCCGCCACCTCCGATTCCGCGTGACGCGCCATCAACACCGCCTGCGCGCACAGCGCCAACTGCTGCACGATGCGCCGCGCCGATGCCTCGCGCGCGGCCGGATCGCCGCTCAGACTTTCCACCAGTGATTGCAACGCCCGCGCCAGCGCCGGATGCGCGCTCGCGTCGCCGCGCCAGTCGTCCAGCAGCGCGTGCGCGGCGTCCCGTTCGCGCTCGAACGCGCGCAGCACGTCGAGGCACATCACGTTGCCAGAGCCTTCCCAGATCGAATTGACCGGCGCTTCGCGATAGAAACGCGCCATCGGCCCGGTTTCGACATAGCCGTTGCCGCCCCAGACTTCCATCGCCTCGCCGGTGAATTCCAGCGCGCGCTTGCAGACCCAGAACTTTGCCGCCGGCGTGACGATGCGCCGCCACGCGCGCTCGACCGGCGCGGCATCTTTCGATGCGCTCTGCTCGAACGCGCCCGCAAGCCGCATGAACAGCAGCGTCGCGGCTTCCGATTCGAGCGCGAGATCGGCGAGCACGTTGCGCATCAGCGGCTGATCGACCAGTTTGGCGCCAAACGCCATGCGATGCCGCGCGTGATGGATCGCCTCGACGAGCACCGCGCGCATCAGCGCCGCGCTGCCGATCACGCAATCGAGCCGCGTGGTGTTGGCCATTTCGATGATGGTCGGCACGCCGCGCCCTTCGTCGCCGATCATCACGCCGTAGGCATCGAGAAACTCCACTTCGCTGCTCGCGTTCGAGCGATTGCCGAGCTTGTCCTTCAGACGCTGAATCTGCACGGCATTCTTGCTGCCGTCCGGCGCGAAACGCGGCACATAGAAGCACGACAGCCCGCCTTCGTCCGCCGTGCGCGCGAGCACGAGATGCGCATCGCATTGCGGCACCGAAAAGAAGGCCAGCGCCACATCATGGGCGGTCGCTGCACCGTGCGACGCGCCAATCCCGACATCAAGGCGTTTTGCGATCGGCTGCGGGCCAACGGCAAAAAGACCAAGGTCGCGTTCGTCGCCGGCATGCGCAAGCTGCTCACCCAGCTCAACGCCATGATGCGCGACGCCACACCCTGGACACCGCCCAAAGCCTGATTTCCGGTGCGCTTTACTTGACGATCAAGGTAGTGTGCAGAATGATGTGCAAAAACGCTGAGGCGGCAGGAGCGCAGAGGCAGGGGTGGCCGTGGTGTAAGTTGATGAATGTCCAGTTCGTCAACCTGCCCTCGGGAGGGCTTACGCCATGGC
>NZ_LFJJ01000342.1 GCF_001189365.1 Candidatus Burkholderia verschuerenii
CTCAACGTCATGCCTCAACCTCTACTCGTGCGCTGCAGACCTGGCTGAGATGTGCGTTTACGTCTGCACCAGACTGCGTCGTTGGGTCCATTCCGGCAAATTCAATTTTGCAGGCCAGACTATGTAAAAGGCGAGCGTTGAACGTGGCACATCCCGATCAGTATTTCGGTCATTTGAATGAAATAAGCAGAACCACCGATACTTTCCTGATCATCGGCTTCGGCGCATCCTCTTTGCAGAGCATTCTTTCGGCACTTGCGGAAATCAAGGCAAATCTTTAGGTTTGCCGTTATTCGCGTACCGACCTGCAACGACGACGGAGTCGCTTATGCGAAGGTCTTACTGGCACGGTTTCAACCCAGCCATCAGATCGACTGGCTCCGGCGTCCCATCTCCCACGACGCCCACGTTCCGCGCATCGTCACCGCGATCTGCTGTCCCAGCCGCTGCTCGATCACCGGCTTCCACGGTACGAGGCTGAAGCCCAACCCGTCGTCGAGCATGGCGTAGCGTCCGCTGGCGAGCATCACGCTGCGCCGGTAGATCCCGCTTACGCGCTGCCCGTCTACTATCGGGCGATACGCTAGGCCGGTCTCCGCAGCCTTTGGTGGTGACGCGCCCGGTGATCGTGCGGTCCTGCTCCCCGGGCTCGAAGATGGCCAATTCGCGTGGGTGCCCCCGCATCGCACGCTGCATCGTGCGGATGATGTCACCGCGCTCGCCGAGCGTACGAAGCGTCCTCTCCGCGTCGGCATGCACCGTCCAGTCGCCGGGGCGGCGTTCCTCCGCCAACCCCATGCGCTGTAGATGCTGAAGTCGGCCGATCAGCAGCAGGCGATGGCGTCGCAGGTCCGCTTCGTCGAGCCGTGCGGTCGGCACGCGCCGATCCTCGTCCGCCACCCGTTGCAGCATACGATCCAGGCTCGTCCAACGCTCCTGTTCGACCTCGCGTCGCAGTGTCTGCTCGATCTCCAGCTCCGTGCGCGGCCCCAGCCATTCCGTCGCCAGCTGGGCGGCCCGATGGCGGAAGCCATCGGCGATATAGTCGCCCGAGATGATGAGGTCGTTGCCGGTATCGTCACGCCCCCGCACGATGACGTGGGTATGGGGATTGTCGGTGTTCCAGTGATCGACCGCCACCCACTCCAGCCGGGTTCCCAGATCGGCTTCCATCCGCGTCATGAGGTGACGGGTGTAGGTCCGCAGATCGTCCAGCGCAGCGCCGTCCTCGGGTGCCACGATGAAGCGGAAATGATGCCGATCGTCGGCGCAGCGTCCCTTGAAGCTGTCGAGATCCGCTGCATCGGTTTGCGGTCCATAGGCTCGTCCCGGCTCACCGTCGCGGCCTACGCCGTCGCGCTCGATATAGCGGAGATGTTTGGCGAGGGATTGGGGGCTGGCCTGTCGATGATTGACCAGCAAGGTCTTGATGGTGACCCGCCGCGAGAAGGGCGTCAGCGACTGGCCGGCGAAGCGCGCGGCGGTGTGTCCGCGACCGAGCCGTGAGCCGGGTCTGCGGTCCGTGGGACGCCCCTTGCCGGTGGTCAACGCAGGGCGACGCACCGCCGATTTTCCACCGGCCTTGCCGACTTGCTTGAGCACTTGGGACACATAGCCTCGACCCAGGTTCTTCGGGGCGCCGGGGCGCGTGCGAAAATCATCGTCGCGTCGATCGCTCATCATCCTGTCTCCAGAGAGTCACGGCGGGGGCAGGCGTAGGCGGCACGCGCGAAGGCCCCGGTGGGAAGCGCTTTGGTACTCCACGCGGCACGATGGTGACGACTCGCCGTGCCGTCCTCCCCCCATGTGCAGACCCGCTTTGCGGGCGGCCTCGTGCCGCCCCCTTTTGTGCGCCCAGCATGGGCGCACTCTTGCGGGTGCAAGTCGCGCGGCAAGTTGACCACAGCGAGCGAAGTGAAGCGCAACTGCGGAAGGGCGACCGACCGTGGGGAGGAAGCGTGGAGCGAAAC
>NZ_LFJJ01000343.1 GCF_001189365.1 Candidatus Burkholderia verschuerenii
GTCGTACAGCAGGTCACGGCTTCACGCTCCGATGTTCTGGTGGTTGAATGTGACAAGGCAGAGAAGAGCTTTGCCATCCCCTACGTTGCCGATTTACGTCCGGCGGACGGCGACACGCGTCGCACTTATTAATAGTCCTTTTGCCGTTGTTCGGCTGGATCGGGCTATCGGATTACGTGCGCGCGGAATTTCTGCGCAATCGCACGCAAGACTATGTGCGCGCCGCCCGCGCGATGGGTCTGTCGAACTGGCAGATCATCTGGCGGCATGTGTTGCCGAACAGTCTGACGCCGGTCATCACGTTTTTGCCGTTCCGCATGAGCGGGGCGATTCTCGCGCTGACGAGCCTCGATTTTCTCGGCCTCGGCGTGCCGTCGCCGACGCCGTCGCTCGGGGAATTGCTCGCGCAGGGCAAGGCCAATCTCGACGCGTGGTGGATATCGCTGTCGACATTCGGCGTGCTGGTCGCGACGCTGCTGCTGCTGCTGACCTTCATGGGCGATGCCTTGCGCAACGCGCTCGACACGCGCATATCGGATGCGGTCAAAGCAGGAGGCGGCCAGTGAGCGAGCCGCTTCTTTCGATCAGGGATTTGCGCGTGCGTTTCGGCGACACGCTCGCCGTCGATGGCGCGAGTCTCGATATCCACGCGGGCGAACGCGTGGCGCTGGTGGGCGAATCCGGTTCCGGCAAGAGCGTGACGGCGCTGTCGATCCTGCGCCTCGTGCGCGACGCCGAACTCGGCGGCTCGATCCGCTTCGACGGTCAGGATCTGCTCGCGAAGAGCGAGCGCGAAATGCGCGGCCTGCGCGGCTCCGATATCGCGATGATCTTCCAGGAGCCGATGACCGCGCTCAATCCGCTCTACACGGTCGGCGATCAGATCGGCGAGACGATCCAGCTTCACGACGGCGCGTCGCCGCGCGAGGCGCGCAAACGCGCAAACGCGCAAACGCGCGATCGCGCTGCTCGAGCGCACGGGCATCGCGGAGCCGCAGCGTCGCGTGGACAGCTATCCGCATCAGTTGTCGGGCGGACAGCGCCAGCGCGTGATGATCGCGATGGCGCTGGCGTGCCGTCCGCGTCTCTTGCTCGCCGACGAGCCGACCACCGCGCTCGACGTGACCATCCGCGCGCAGATCGTCGAACTGCTGCTCGAACTCCAGCGCGACGAAGCCGAAAAGCGCGGCATGGCGGTGCTCTTGATCACGCATGATCTGAATCTGGTGCGACGCTTCGCGCAACGCGTCGCGGTGATGGAGAAGGGCGTGCTGGTCGAAAGCGGCACGACCGACAGGATTTTCGAAGCGCCGCAGCACGCTTACACACAACGGCTGCTCGGGAGCAAGCCGAAGCGCGCCGTGTTGCCCGTGCTGCCGATTGCGCCGACGCTGCTCGACGCCAACAGCATTTCGGTCGATTTCCCGACGCGTCTGCCCGGCGTCGCGGGCTGGTTCCGTCACGGCAATTTCAAGGCGGTCGACGACGTCACGCTGATGGTGCGGCAGGGCGAGACGCTCGGCATCGTCGGCGAATCGGGCTCGGGCAAGTCGACGCTCGCGATGGCCTTGCTCGGCCTGCAACGCGTCTCGACCGGCGCGGTGCAGTTCCAGGGCCGCGCGCTCGGCGATTTTCGCGGACGCGAAAAAACCGTGCTGCGCTCGAATCTGCAAGTGGTGTTTCAGGACCCGTTCAGTTCGCTATCGCCACGGCAGACGGTGGAGCGGATCGTCGGGGAAGGGCTGGCGCTGCATCGGCCGGAACTGGATTCGGCCGCGTGCCACGCGAAAGTGGTGGCGGTGCTGCGCGAGGTCGGGCTTGACCGCACGGCATTGACGCGATATCCACATGAATTCTCGGGCGGCCAACGGCAGCGCATCGCGATTGCCCGCGCGCTGGTGCTCGAACCGAGCATTTTGATACTCGACGAACCGACCAGTGCGCTCGATGTATCGATCCAGACTCAAGTTCTGGGTGCGCCGGTAGACCGGCAAGGAGTAGGTGGTGAAAGTCCACTGCGATGAAGGAGTAGCGAACCACATCGGCCCCGAGCCGTGCGCAGGTCACCGCGAGGTGATCGGCGAAGCGTCGGCAGGGGAGC
>NZ_LFJJ01000344.1 GCF_001189365.1 Candidatus Burkholderia verschuerenii
GTACTCTCCTCCAATCTTGCGTTCATTGCTTCAATGTCGCCTCGGGCTGCTTGTTGAGTATTCGTCAAAGTGGTCAAGTTGTCTTGCAATTGAGTCCATCCTCCTTGTGTAACTTGCCACCCGGGGTAGCTTGTTTCATCTTCTCCTCCTTCTTCTTGGTCTTGGTTATTGTCTTCATCCGGCTCATGTTGGGCTCTCCGTTGACGACCGAAATCCTCCAAGCGGAGCGTGGCTTGCACGGCTATGAAGTCACCTTGGGAAGCATATATATCCACGCCCGCTTGTTTGATGAGTGTTGTGATGAGGCACGGGAATCCAAGCGCTTGGACATTGGTGTTGTCCGTTGCCACTTCCTTTATTTCCTCATTTATGAGTTGTCCCACATTGATGTAATACCCCTTTAGTATAGCATAGATGCAAATGGCTCTCTTGCGTTTCACTCGTGAATTGACTACCACCGGCATCAATCGTGAGCTCACGAATGTGTTGAGGAGTGAGGCTTCCGGTTTCAATTGAGTCTTTGGGATTCCCGACCATTTCGCACCTAGTCCCTTGGGAGCGCCTGTGAGAACTGTGGCAAGATCAACCGAGTCGCATGACTTCTTCAATCGGTCGTACCCCCCCATTTTTTCATGTGGCGTATTGTAGACAAGATTTATCCTTCGCGCCGAAAAGTCGACCACCTTGCCGTGAATGGAGAGTTTGTCTTTCTTGAGCTCTTGTGGTGTTAGTTCGCTTAGGGCACAATAGAATTCTCTGCACCACTTCCTTGATGCCCGTTGTAAATAGGAGAGGTCGTTGATAAATTTGTCCCACTTGTTGTTGTAGATGTACACATCGAATGGAGGTTCGATGCTCATTGCTCTCTCATTGCACACTTGCCGTGAGCGGATATTTTCCTGAAGTGCCAACGGCTTAGTGGCCACACCTTGTGATGGCTCTCCTTGTTCACCCACGTATGATTCTCCCCCATAGGCTCTCTTCATCTTGGGAGGCATCTTTTTGGTACCTAATATGAAATGGCATTAGTGTTTTGCACAAGATGAGCCACATTCGAATATCCATGACAAGTTTGTTTTGATTTTAGCAAGCTTGAACTCTATCT
>NZ_LFJJ01000345.1 GCF_001189365.1 Candidatus Burkholderia verschuerenii
GGATTGAGGATTGAGATACAGAATGCAAGGTTGGCAGCTAGAGTGACCACTTATGCTGAGGCCGTGGAGTTTGCTCAGAGAATTGAGGATGGCCAGACTCACCTGCGTGAGTTCCAGAACAATCGGAGGTCGACTTTCCGAGGAACACCAGCTGTGAAAGGAAAGGAGCCACAAGGGCCGAAACCTGTTCCACCAAAGATAACTGCATGTGTTAAATGTCTTGCGGAAGTTGGAAAAGGGCCCGCAGGAAAGAAACCAGCGGCATCGGTTGTTTGTCGTTACTGCAATAAGCCTGGACATGTGGAGGCTGATTGTTGGAGGAAGTCCAACAAGTGCTTACGGTGTGGAAGTGCAGACCACCGTATCCTGAAATGTCCTTTTGTCACTTTGGATCAAGCTAGTGCAGGAACCAAGCCAGGAGTTTCGGACACTGCTAAGAAGGCCAAGGTTCCGGCCAGAGTTTATACGCTGGGGGCTGAGGAAGAAGATAAGGGAGCAAGCGTTGTTGAAGGTACGCTTCCTATTTTCGGTCAAGTACTTAAGGTTTTAATTGATCCCGATTCCACCCACTCATTTATAAACCCTGAAAATTTGGAAAAACTGGGTAATAAAGTAGAGACGTTACCGTTCTGGGTCGAAATCGGTACGCTGATGGAAATGCCACAAATTCAGACAGATAGGGTATGTAAGAATTGTGAGGTGAGCATTAAGGGTAAAATATTCCATGTAGACTTGATCTTACTACCTGTACGAGGATACGAGGTAATATTGGGGATGGATTGGCTGAGTCGTCATTACGCTCAGATCAATTGTAGGACTAAGGAGATTTGTTTCACCATTCCTGTGGAGACAATCTTGCAGTACACTTTAAAACCATTGGTAGGTACACCAGAGATGATATCAGGAGAGAAAGCTAGGAAACTCATATTTAAGGGAGCCACTGGATTCCTAGCTAGACTTTCAGATCAATATAAGGATAAACAAAGTGTGGATCAGGTGGAGGTGGTAAAGGAATTTGTAGATGTGTTTCCTGAGACACTAAGTTCGGCACCGCCTGATCGGGAATTAGAATTTACCATTGACCTAGTACCTGGAGTTGAACCCATTTCAAAGACCTCGTATAGAATGGCACCAGCTGAACTACAAGAACTAAAGACACAGCTACAGGAGTTGCTGAGTCAAGGATTCATTAGACCAAGTACATGACCCTGGGGTGCCCCGGTGTTGTTTGTTAAGAAGAAAGACGGGACCCTAAGATTGTGCATTGATTATCGAGGGTTGAACAATGTTACTATTAAGAACAAGTACCCGTTACCCTTGATAGAAGAATTATTAGTCCAATTGCAAGGTGCTCGAGTGTTTTCCAAGTTGGATTTGAGGCAAGGGTATTATCAGTTAAAGATTAAGGAGGGTGATATACCCAAAACGTACGGCATTTAACTCGAGGTATGGCCATTATGAGTTTGGAGTTATGTCGTTCGGGTTAACCAATGCACCTGCTGCATTTATGGATTTGATGCAGAGAGTGTTTCGGCCTTACCTCGATCAGTTCATCATAATTTTTATTGATGATATACTGATTTATTCGAGGAGTCGGGAGGAACACCAGGAGCATTTGAGGATTGCTTTACAAACCCTGAGAGAGAATAAGTTATACGCCAAATTCAGTAAGTGTGAATTTTGGCTGGAGAGGTCACGTTTTTAGGACACGTGATTTCGGAAGAAGGAATCATGGTTGACCCTGCCAAGGTAATGGCAGTAATGGATTTGAGGCAACCTCGTACAGTAACAGAGGTTCAAATTTTTCTAGGTTTGGCCGGCTATTACAGGCGTTTCATTTAGGATTTTTCCCGTATAGCTGGGCCTTTGACTA
>NZ_LFJJ01000033.1 GCF_001189365.1 Candidatus Burkholderia verschuerenii
AGATCGATCATGGTGTCGAGGCGGCTGCGAAAGAAATCGGGCGTGCTCATCGGCGAAGTTCCAAACTCCCAGGAAACCATTCAGATCAATATTGCTTCTGGGAGTTCTGGGAAACACGATCTTCCGGCGGCCCCTTGCCACCCTTGACTTCGACTAATTCTGAAGGGCCGACTCATGAGTGTCGACCGGCTGGATTATTCGAAAGGGCTGGTCGAGCGTTTCAAGGCGTTCGAGCAGTTCCTCGAAAAGTCGCCGGAATGGCGCGGCAACGTCACGCTCGTGCAGATCGCGCCGCCGACGCGCTCGGACGTCGAAACCTATCAGCAGATCCGCCAGAATCTCGAATACGAGGCGGGGCGCATCAACGGGCGGTTTTCGGGGCTCGATTACACGCCGATCCGCTATCTGAATCAGCGCTATGACCGCTGGAAGCTGATGTCGCTGTTCCGCGAATCGCAGATCGGGCTGGTCACGCCGCTGCGCGACGGCATGAATCTCGTCGCCAAGGAATATATCGCGGCGCAGAACCCGGACGATCCGGGCGTGCTGGTGCTGGTGCTGTCGCAGTTCGCGGGCGCGGCGGGCGAAATGACCGGCGCGGTGATGGTCAATCCGCACGATGTCGTCGGCACCAGCGACGCCATCGGCCGCGCGCTGGCGATGCCGTTCGCGGAGCGCCGTCAGCGCTACGAAACCAACATGGCGGCGTTGCGCAAGTTCGATCTCGGCGCGTGGCGCGATCGTTTCCTGACCGATCTGCGCGGCGTGAGCAAAGACGCGGGCGCGCCGAAACGCCCTAAATAAAGGCGATCGACCGCTTGCGACGACCCGTAACAGCCGCCCGAAACGATTGTTTCGCCTCTGTAACAGAGCGATGAAAGTGCAATAGGAGCGGCATCCGGACGCGTCGCCCCGGATAATAAGATCAACGCGCGGTCAGGCGATCGGCCACGGCGGGCCGTCGAAACAATTCGGGACGGAACGTCTGGTGCAGTGATTTCGCGCGAGTCGCAACGTTGGAAAACGCTTAAGGGCAATCCTCGTTGGCCGGGTTCGCGCTCGCCTGCCATACTCTCGATTCGCGCGTCGCTTTTCCGTTTGGAGACGAGGACGATGAGAATTGCCCAAATTGCCCCGCTGACCGAATCCGTGCCGCCGAAATACTACGGCGGCACGGAGCGCGTCGTGTCGTATCTGACCGAGGCGCTCGTCGAACAGGGTCACGACGTGACGTTGTTCGCCACCGGCGATTCGCAGACCACCGCGAAGCTCGAAGCCGTATGGCCGCGCGCGTTGCGGCTCGACGTGTCGATCCGCGATCGCATCGCGCCTCATATGCTGCTGCTGGAAAAGGTGCGGCGTCGCGCCGAGGACTTCGATGTCCTGCATTTCCACATGGACTACTACTCGTTCTCGCTGTTCAAGCGGCAGGAGACGCCGTTCGTCACGACGATGCACGGCCGTCTCGACTTGCCCGAGCAGCAGCCCGTCTTCGACACCTTCGACACCGCGCCGGTCATTTCCATCTCCGACGCGCAGCGGCATCCGCTTCCGCAAGCGAAGTGGGTCGCGACGGTCAATCACGCGCTGCCCGAAAACCTCTACATGCCGCAGCCGGTGGAGCAGGAATATCTCGCGTTTTTAGGCCGCATTTCGCCGGAAAAACGCGTGGATACGGCCATTCGTATCGCCGGACGCTGCGGCTTGCCGATCAAGATCGCCGCCAAAGTCGATGCCGCCGATCACGAGTATTTCGAGCGTGAAATCGTGCCGCTGCTGGCGTTGCCGTATGTCGAGTACATCGGCGAAATCGACGATAGCCAGAAGGCGGATTTTCTGTCGCGCGCGCATGCGCTGGTGTTTCCGATCGACTGGCCGGAACCGTTCGGCCTCGTGCTGATCGAGGCGATGGCGTGCGGCACGCCGGTCATCGCGTTCAATCGCGGCGCGGTGCCGGAAGTGGTCGACGAGGGCGTGACAGGGTTTATTGTCGAGGATGAAATCGGCGCGGTGGCGGCGGTGAATCGCCTGCATACGCTGCCGCGTGCGGGCGTGCGCCGGCGCTTCGAGGAGCGCTTCACGTCGCATCGGATGGCGCGCGAGTATCTGGCCGCGTATCAGTCGATGGTGCGCGCGCAGAAGCGTTCGCGCTTCAGGCTGATCGATCGCGCGACGACCTGAACCGAACCGAACCTCCGGCATGCGGATAAAAAAGGGCGCTTTCGAGCGCCCTTTTTTCATCATTTAGCCAAGCAACGCGTCGGCGAATTCTTCCGCGCTGAAGGGCTGCAAATCCTCGACCTTTTCGCCCACGCCGATGAAGTACACCGGAATCGGCCGCTGACGCGCGATCGCCGCGATAATGCCGCCCTTCGCGGTGCCGTCGAGTTTGGTGATGATCAGGCCGGTGAGTCCGAGCGCGTCGTCGAACGCCTTCACTTGCGCGAGCGCGTTCTGGCCCGTGTTGCCGTCGATCACGAGCAGCACTTCGTGCGGCGCATCGGGCATTGCCTTGGCGATCACGCGGCGCACCTTGCGCAGTTCTTCCATCAGATGCAGTTGCGTCGGCAGACGGCCGGCGGTGTCGGCCATCATCACGTCGATCTTGCGGGCACGCGCCGCGCCGACGGCGTCGAAGATCACCGCGGCGGCATCGCCGCTTTCCTGCGCGATCACCGTCACGTTGTTGCGCTCGCCCCAGACCACGAGCTGTTCGCGCGCGGCGGCGCGGAAGGTATCGCCCGCCGCCAGCAGCACCGACTGGTTGAAGCTCTGCAGATGCTTCGCCAGCTTGCCGATGCTCGTCGTCTTGCCGACGCCGTTCACGCCCGCGATCATCATCACCAGCGGCTGGGCGCGGCCGAGCATCAGCGTTTTTTCCAGCGGTCGCATCAGGTCGACGAGAAACTCGCGCAGTGCGCCTTTCACTTGCGCGGCTTCCGTCAGACGTTCCGAACGCACCTTTTCGCGCAGCAATTCGAGCAGGAATTCGGTCGCGTCGACGCCGGCATCGGACATCAGCAGCGCGGTTTCGAGTTCTTCGTACAGATCCTCGTCGATCTTCGCACTGACGAAAATGCCGGTGAGGTTGTTGCTGGTCTTCGACAGCCCGTGCCGCAAACGCGACAGCCACGATTTCTTCGCGGCCGCATCGGGCTCGGGCGGCGGCACGATGGCGTCGCTCGCGGCATCGGTTTCCGGCCCGCGCGACCAGCGGGAATCGGTGCGGCCTTGCCAGTAGGGCTTCGGTTCGTCGGGCGCGGCGGGTTGCGCGGCCGGCTGCGCGGCGGGCGTTTCCGGCAACTGAGGCGCGGCGGGCTCCGGCGGAATCGCGGCGTCGATGGTGGGTTCGTGCTCGAACTCCGTCTCATCGGCGGGCGGCGCGTCTGCGTCCTCTTCGACGTGGGCCGATTCTTCCTGAGCCGCGTCGAGCGGCTCGTCTGCCGGCTTTTTGAATTTCTTGAAGAAGCTGAACATGGTGTATGACGTGATGCGCGCGTCATCCGATGGCGTCGAGGCGTGCATGACGGCACGCCGCAGAGAAGCCCGCGCATGGGGATTGGAAGCCGCGTATTTTATCAGGCAAGGACCGAGGCTTCCGGGCCGCAAAGGTGCGTTTCCCGGCATAACGGGCGCGTGTGGTAACGTTGGCGATCATTCCTGGTTCATCGTTCGATTCGTCGCACGTCAGTCCGATTCTCATCGCCTTTTATGTCCCGCTCGTCCGCTTCCCGCTCCACTTTGCCCACTCATACGCCGTCGCGCGGAGGCAAGCCGCACACGATCCGCATCATCGGCGGCGACTGGAAACGCACGCCGCTGCCGGTGCTCGATCTGGACGGCTTGCGGCCGACGCCGGATCGCGTGCGCGAAACGCTGTTCAACTGGCTCGGGCAGGACCTGAGCGGCCAGAATTGCTTCGATATGTTCGCGGGAAGCGGCGCGCTCGGCTTCGAAGCGGCATCGCGCGGCGCGGCGCGCGTGGTAATGGCCGAAAAAAGCAGCAAGGCGGCCGCACAATTGAGGGCGAATCAGGCGAAGCTGGGCGCGCGCAATATCGAGATCGCCGAAGCGGACGCAATGCGGCTCGCATCGGGCCTCACGCCCGGCTCGTTCGACGTGATCTTTCTCGATCCGCCGTTCGGCGACACGGCCCTGCTTTTGCGCGCGCTCGAAGTGTGCGCGCCGCTCGCCGCACCGGATGGCGCGATCTACGTCGAATGCGGCGATCCGCTGGATACGGCCGAGATCGCCGCGCTCGCGGATTGGACGGTCGTCAAGGAAGGGAAGGCGGGGGCGGTCCGCTATCATTTGCTGCGTCGCCGAAATGAGGAATAATGCGCGTGCCCCAATTCCGCGCGTCGCTCGTACACAGTCGCGGTAGGGCCGCTCGCTTCGCAAGAGCATACGAGGCAAGGTAATTAAAAGAGGAGAAGCTCATGGTTGTCGCCGTGTATCCGGGAACATTTGACCCGCTCACTCGCGGACATGAAGATATCGTGCGGCGTGCATCGAGCATTTTCGATACGCTGATCGTGGGCGTGGCGGACAGCCGCGCGAAGAAGCCGTTTTTCACATTGCAGGAAAGGCTCGACATCGCCAACGAGGTGCTCGGGCATTATCCGAACGTGCAGGTAAGCAGTTTTACCGGGCTATTGAAGGATTTCGTGCGCAAGAACAACGCGCGCGTGATCGTGCGCGGCCTGCGCGCCGTGTCCGATTTCGAGTACGAGTTTCAGATGGCGGGGATGAACCGTTATTTGCTGCCCGATGTCGAAACCATGTTCATGACGCCGTCGGACCAGTATCAGTTTATTTCGGGCACCATCGTGCGCGAGATTGCGCAGCTCGGCGGCGATGTGAGCAAGTTCGTGTTTCCGTCGGTGGAAAAGTGTCTGACCGACAAGGTCGCCGACACGGCACAGAAAGATTCGACGGCGCCTTGATGCGCCGGGCCCGCGCACTCATCTACGCGCTTGCGCGGGTTCCTTGCCGGAGACCATCCGGCGCAAGAGAGTGAAGCATGTCCTTGATCATTACCGACGAGTGCATCAACTGCGACGTTTGCGAGCCCGAGTGCCCGAACGACGCCATTTCGATGGGTACGGACATCTACGTCATCGACCCGAACAAATGCACGGAATGCGTCGGCCACTTCGATGAGCCGCAGTGCCAGCAAGTGTGTCCGGTGGAATGCATTCCGCGCGATCCGGCGCATGTCGAGTCGCCGGATCAGCTGATGGCCAAGTATCACGCGCTGATGGCCGCGAAGAAGACGTCCTAAGCGTCTTAAGCGACGATTTTCTGCAGCGCCGCCACGAGCGCGTCGCATTCATCGGGCGTGCCGATCGAGATGCGCAGATGCTGATCGATGCGCGGCAGCTTGAAATGGCCGCACGAAAATCTCCTTCTCACGCAGCGATGCCGCGAGCGCCGCCGCATCGCGCGCGCGATGTTTCGCGAACACGAAATTCGCCGCTGATGGCACCACGTCGAAGCCGAGTTGTTCGAGTTGCGCCGCCAGCTTGTCGCGGCTCGCGACGACCTTCGCGCAACCTTCCTTGAACCACGCCGGATCTTCGTACGATGCCTGCGCCGCGACCTGCGCGAGCCGGTCGAGCGGATACGAGTTGAAGCTGTCCTTCACGCGCGTCAGCGCTTCGATCAGCTCGACATTGCCGAACGCAAAGCCCACGCGCATGCCCGCGAGCGAGCGCGCCTTCGACGTCGTCTGCACGACGAGCAGATTCGGATATGTGTCGATCAGATTCACCGCCGATTCCGCGCCGAAGTCGACATACGCTTCGTCGATGATCACGGGCACGTCGGGATTCTGCTTCAGCAGCACGTCGATTTCCGACAGCGGCAGCGCGCGGCCGGTCGGCGCGTTCGGATTCGGCAGCAAAATGCCGCCGTTCGGCGAACGGTAATCGTCGACGTCGATGGCGAAGTCCGCGTTCAGCGGAATCGTCTGGTACGCGACGCCGTACAACTGGGCGTAGACCGGATAGAAGCTGTACGTGATGTCCGGAAAGCGGATCGGCGCGTCGCGCTTGAGCAGCGCCTGAAACGCGTGCGCGAGCACTTCGTCGGAGCCGTTGCCCGCGAACACCTGTTCCACGCGCAGACCGTGATGCTTCGCCACCGCTTCGCGCATCGCGCGCGAGGTCGGATCGGGATACTTGCGTAGCGTCGCGCCGTCTTCGCCCAGTTCGCGACGAATCGCCTCGACCACGCGCGGCGAGGGCAGATACGGGTTCTCGTTCGTGTTCAGCTTGATCGGATGCGCCAGCGCGGGTTGCTCGCCCGGCACGTACGGCGTCAGCGTGTGGACGATATCGCTCCAGAAACGGCTCACGTTCGGCTCCTTTTGTTATGGATTGCGGTGCAGGTTCATCATCGCGCGCTCGGTTTCGCCGGCGACGACGAAAGGCATCAAGGCGAGCGAGCGTTCGATCGACTGATCGATCACGTCCTGCTCCTCGCGACGCGGCGGCTTCAGCACGAAATTGGCGACATCGGGCTTCGCGCCCGCGCCTTCGGGAATCAGATCGCGCGGATGCCCGATGCCGATGCGCAGCCGCCAATACTGCTGCGACGACAGATGCGCGGAAATGTCCTTCAAACCGTTATGGCCGCCGCTGCCGCCGAGTTTCATCTTGACGGTGCCGGGCGGCAGATCGAGTTCGTCGTGCGCGACGAGGATTTCATCGGGAAGAATCTTGAAGAACTGCGCGAGCGCGACGACCGATTGCCCCGAGCGGTTCATAAAGGTCTGCGGTTCGAGCAGATGCACTTCGTGACCGTTAAGACGGCCTTTGCCGTAGAAGCCGTGAAAGCGCTTTTCTTCGCGCAGCGTCGCGCCGGCGTCGCGTGCGAACTGGTCGACGAACCAGAAGCCCGCGTTATGCCGCGTCGCGGTGTATTCAGCGCCCGGATTGCCCAGGCCGACGATCAGTTTGATCATGTCGAATTCGATAGAGCGAAAAACCCCCGCCGGAACTTGCGCTCCGGCGGGTCACGTCGACCGTTCCGAAGAACGGATCGAGAGGATAGCGTTTGAGAAGCTTACTCAGCAGCCGGCGCGTCGCCTTCTGCAGCGTTCTCACCCTCTTCCGACACGACAGCAGCCGGAATGGTTGCCGAAGCGACCACCGGGTTTTCTGCGTCGATTGCCAGCGTCAGGCTCACGCCCTTCGGCAGCACGATGTCCTTCGCGTGCATCGTCTGACCGGCTTCGATCTTCGCCAGATCGATTTCCAGGAACTCAGGCAGGTCCGCCGGCAGGCATTCCACTTCCAGTTCCGTCACGACGTGGGTGATGACCGCGCCCGACAGCTTCACGGCAGGATTCGTTTCCTGGTTCATGAAGTGCAGCGGCACCTTGGTGTGCAGCTTCTTGTTCGCGTCGACGCGCTGGAAATCCACGTGCAGCACGTACTGCTTGAACGGGTGATATTGCACGTCGCGCAGCAGAACCTGTTGCGACTTGCCACCGATTTCCATGTCGAGAATCGACGAGTGGAACACTTCTTTCTTCAGGGCGTGCCACAGGGCGTTGTGGTCGAGTTCGACCAGTTGAACGTCCGCTGCACCACCGTACACGATACCCGGGGTCTTGCCCGAGTTACGCAGGCGGCGGCTCGCACCCGTACCTTGCTTGCTACGCTCGAAAGCGACTACTTTCATGTTTGACTCCTATATCTGCCCGCGACCAGGCAGGGAAACCGGGATCAGCGAAAAAGTGTGATCCCACAACAAGCGATGTGAACCTTCGTTCGCTCACATCGATTATGCAAAAACGCGAAGCATGCGCTTCGCGTCCTTTGCCAATCTTTTTACGACTGCTTCAACTTTCCGCGAACAGCGACATCACCGAATCACCGCGACGGATACGCGAGAACGTCTCCGCGAGCAGACCCGCGCTCGACAGTGGGCGGATCTTCGGGCAAGCCAGCGATTCGGCCGACAGCGGAATGGTGTCCGTGACGACGAGTTCGTCCAGCTCCGACGCCGTGATTCGCGCGCCCGCGCCGCCCGACAGAACCGGGTGCGTCGCGTAAGCGAAAACCTGTTTCGCGCCGCGTGCCTTCAGCACTTGCGCGGCCTTGCACAGCGTGCCGGCGGTATCGACCATGTCGTCCATGATCACGCAGGTACGGCCTTCGACTTCACCGATGATGTTCATCACTTCGGCGACATTCGCCTTCGGACGACGCTTGTCGATGATCGCGAGATCCGTGTTCAGCTGCTTGGCGAGCGCACGCGCGCGCACCACGCCACCGACGTCCGGCGACACGACCAGCAGATGGTCATGGTTCTGCTTGCGCAGATCGCCGAGCAGAACGGGCGTTGCATAGATGTTGTCGACGGGGATGTCGAAGAAACCTTGAATCTGGTCGGCGTGAAGGTCCATGGTGATCACGCGATCGACGCCGGCAATCTCCAGCATGTTCGCGACGACCTTCGCCGAAATAGCCACTCGCGCGGAACGCGGACGGCGATCCTGACGCGCATAACCGAAGTAGGGGATGGCTGCGGTGATCCGGCCAGCGGATGCGCGCTTGAGCGCATCGACCATGATCATCAGTTCCATCAGGTTGTCGTTCGTGGGGGCGCAGGTGGACTGCAGAACGAATACGTCTTTGCCCCGAACGTTTTCCTGAATCTCGACCATGATCTCGCCGTCTGAGAAACGGCTGACCATTGCTTTGCCGAGAGGAATTCCAAGGATTTTGACGACTTCCTGTGCAAGCGCGGGATTCGCGTTGCCAGTAAAAACCATCAGGCCGTCACTGCTCATCGTGCACCTGTCTGCGGCTGGAGGCGAGAGGAATATAACGAGAAAGAATGGCAGGGGAGGAAGGACTCGAACCCTCGCATGCCGGAATCAAAATCCGGTGCCTTGACCAACTTGGCGACTCCCCTACACTAACTTTGAGTCTTGCCGGAAGTGTAGGACATACCCGACAAAACAAAACCTTATGACGACGCGAAAGCGAAGAGAGGATGAGAATCCAGACTTGCCGTTACCACGCTCTTCCAGCTTGCCGGCAGTTTGGCTTGCGCCCTTTCTGCTTCGGCTCGACTGGTGAAAGCGGCAAACACGCTTGCTCCAGACCCTGTCATTCGCGCCGGTGCGAGATTGGAAAACCACTCGAGCACCTGTGCAACTTCCGCGTACTTCTTAGCGACTACAGCTTGCATGTCGTTTCGACCGAAGCTGTCAGGCCATTTTGCGTCTGACCTTTGCTGCGCTAGGAAATCTATAACTGTAGCGGCTTTCGTATTCCGTGTCAAGATTTTCTCGGAGAAAATCGCTGCAGTCGGAACGTGTACAGCAGGATTCACCACCAGGAAGAAACGTTGAGGCAGTTTCACCTCTTGTAACGCTTCGCCCACTCCTTCTGCATATGCAGTTTGCCCGAAGACAAAAAACGGCACGTCCGCGCCGAGTTGCAGGCCGAGATTCTGCAGAACCTCACGCGAAAGCGCAAGTCCCCAGAGACGATTCAACGCTAAAAGTGTCGTGGCCGCGTCGGAACTGCCTCCGCCGAGGCCCGCGCCCATCGGCAGACGCTTGTCGATCTCGATCTCCACGCCGTACTGCGTGCCCGTGTGCTGCTGGAGCAGCCGCGCGGCGCGCACGACGAGATCGTCCGCTTCGGGGACGCCGGGGACGTCCGTCTTGCGCGTGACGAGGCCGTCGTCGCGGCGCGTGAAGTTCAGGTAATCGCCCCAGTCGAGCAGCTGAAAAACCGTCTGCAGCGAGTGATACCCGTCCGGACGACGGCCCGTGATGTGCAGAAAAAGGTTCAGCTTCGCGGGCGCGAGGCAGTGGCGAAGCGAATCGTTGGATGGTGCGGTCATGCGCGATGCACAGGCGAGGTTATTGATCCAGCACGAGCTTGATTTGCAGCGGCGGCTCGTCGCGCGACAGGTTCACGTGCTTCACGCCCGTGGCGGGCGCGTCGGCGTACGCGACGTAGTCGATCGTCCAGCCGTCCTGCTTGATCTGCTTCGGGCGGCCGTTGTTCGAATCGGGATCGCGCTCGGTCTTGGCGCGCGAATTCGGCGCCGCCGATGGCTGCAGCCAATACCGCAAACCTTCGACGGGAAGCGCGAAACCGAGCGTGTTCTGCATCAAATCGGAGACGTTCTCCGCGTTCACGGGCTGCCGGTTCGGCAACTCGAGCGTAGCCAGCGACGGCGACGACGTGACGATCGCCGTTGTCGAGCCGAGCGGATTGCGCAATTGCAGCGTCACCGTGTCGCCGTTTTCCTGCCAGTCGAAGTTGCCGTACGCGTTGCGCTGCACGCCTTGCTGATCGTTGTACGTGACGGCGAAGCGGCCACGATAGGCGCGCATGGTCTGCGTGGACAGCGAATTCGAGGTGGCGGTGGTGGTCGGCGTGGGCGTGCTCTGCGTCGCGCAACCGGCCAGCACGAGGGCGGCAGCTGCCGCCAGGCCGAGTGCGCCGCGACGCAGCGGCACGCCAGCGTGAAAGTCGAAAGCGATCAAAGGTCGTTTACCTGAAGTCGTTTGAGCGTTTTGACGAGCGTATCGTTATCGGGTTCGAGCTTTTGCGCCTGACGGAACGTGGCGCGCGCCTGATCCTGCTGCCCCGACTTCCATTGCACCTCGCCCAGATGCGCGCCGATTTCGGCGTTGGGCTGCAGGTTGTACGCGTTTTTCAGAATCTTCTCCGCCTCAACCGCGTTACCCTGACGGAAACGCGCCCAGCCGAGACTATCCATGATGAACGCGTCGTTCGGCGCGAGCGAAACCGCCTTCTCGATCAGCTTCACCGCTTCGTCGAGCCGCTGATTGCGATCCACCAGCGAATAACCGAGCGCGTTGTACGCCTGCGGGTTGTCCGGCTGCATCTTCATCAGCGTGCGAAGCTGCGTTTCCATCACGTCGTAATGGCCGTTCTTTTCGGCGGCCATCGCGTAGTCGTAGATCAGATCGGGATCGTCGGGGAACGCGTGCGTGGCTTTTTCGAGGTTCGATTTCGCTTCCTGGTAGCGATGTGCTTCGAAGAGAATCGCCGAATCGGTGCGGGCGAGCAGCGCCAGATCGCGCGGATCGGAGCTTTGCAGACTGTTGATCAGGCCGCGCGCTTCATCGACCTTGCCTTGACGCGCCATGATCTGCGCGCGCGTGATCTGCGCGGGCAAATACTGCTGACTCGAGCGCGGCACGCGATCGAGCCACTGGCCGGCGACATCGTCCTGCTTCTGCTCCAGCGCCATTTGCGCGAGATAGATGTAGGCCTGACCGGGGTCCGCGCCCGGCGTGTTCTGCGCGACCTTGGCGTATTCGTTCAGATACGTCTGCGCCTTGTCGAACTGCTTCTTCTGGATATTGATGAGCGCGAGCGCCATGATCGGCGGCAGATCCTTCGAGTCATTCTTGCGCATGATCTCGAACTGCTTCTGCGCGTCGTCCAGCCGGTCGGCGGACAGATACAACTGCGCGAGCGCGAGCCGCGCATCGCGCGACTTCGGATTCTTCGACAGATACTGCTCGAACGAAGCAATACCTTCCTTGCGCTCTTCCAGGCCCATGCGCGCGAGCGTGAGCGCGGCGGGCAGATAATCCGGCTTGAGTTGCAGCGCCTTTTCGAGCGATGCCTTCGCGCCTGGTTGATCGTCCGCGAGCAATTGCTGACGGCCGAGCGCCAGTTGCGCTTTCGGCAGGTTCTGATCGTTCGCGATCAAATCCTTCAGCACGTTGAGCCCGCCCACGCGATTCGGCCCACGCGCGAGCAGCGCCTGCAGCGACAGAATGGCATCGCCGCGCTGCTCGGGCGCAACCTTCGCGAGCTCGCGTTGAAGAATCGGCTTGGCGTCTTCCGGCTTGCCGCCGACGATCTTCAGCGATGCGCTCAGTTGCGCCGCGCGTTCCGAATGCGGTGCAAACTGTTGCCAAAGTTGCGCGGAGGTCAGCGCATCGTTGGGGCTTTGCGCGGCGATCGCGATTTCGGTCGCGCGCTGTGCGAAGCGCGGGTCTTTCGTATCGCGTGCGAGGGCGAGGTAAGTCTGGAACGCAGGCGCGGGTTGGCCGCGCTGCAACGCGACTTCCGCCGCCAGAACCTGAAACACGATCTGACTGGACATCGCCACATTGGGCAAGTCCTGCTTCTCGTCACCGGCGACGGGCGCGGTGAGCAAATCGGCGGCGTTCTGGGCGGCGGCCTGATCGTCGTTGGCCGGAACCGGGGACGAGTCGGGATCTTGCGCATAGGCGAGCGCAAACGCGAGCGCGGCCAGTGCGAATGCCACCGCACCCGCGATACGCGACATCGGCATGGCGAACAATTGCGTCGAACCGGCCTGACGCTTCGCAAACAGCTTCTTGACGAACGGGTTCATGGAAATCCAGACGATGTTTCGGTCGATTGTAACGCGGTCGCTAAAATACCGGCACAAACGCCCCCAGCACGACGCTCTCCAGGAAAATGCCAGAACTACCGGAAGTCGAAGTCACCCGTCGAGGGATCGAACCGTATGTCGCCGGCCGGCGCGTCGAGCAGGTCGACGTGCGCTCGCCCGCGCTGCGCTGGCCGATTCCCGCCCATCTCGCCAGGACGCTCGCCAAGCTGAAGATCGAAAAAGTCGAACGGCGCGGCAAGTATCTTCTCTTTGAAACTGCCGAAGGGTGGCTGATCGTCCATCTCGGCATGACGGGCACGCTGCGCGTATTGCGCCATGTGCCGCGTCCGCCCGAGCCAGCGAAGCACGATCACGTCGATATCGTGTTCGACGACTTCATCCTGCGCTACCGCGATCCGCGCCGATTCGGCGCGATCCTCTGGCATCCGCGCGCGGATGGCGACGTGCTCGAGCATCCGCTACTCGCGAGTCTGGGCGTCGAGCCGTTCTCGGCGGAGTTTTCGGGCGCGACGCTGTTTCGCGCGACGCGCGGGCGCAAGGTGTCGGTGAAGCAGGCGCTGCTCGCGGGCGATATCGTCGTCGGCGTGGGCAACATCTATGCGTCGGAGGGCCATCGACAAAGGCAGCAGCACGTTGCGCGATTTTGTCGGCAGCAATGGCGAATCCGGGTATTTTCAGCTCGACTACTTCGTTTATGATCGCTCCGGGTTGCCGTGCCATGTCTGCGGGACGGCAATCAAACATATCGTCCAGGGTCAGCGCTCGACTTACTTTTGTCCGCGCTGCCAGCGCTAAATCCGCATGCTCGAACTGACCGACTTTTCTTCGCGCCTCATCGCGTGGCAACGCATTCACGGCCGGCACGATCTGCCGTGGCAAAACACGCGCGACGCATATCGCATCTGGCTGTCGGAAATCATGCTGCAGCAGACGCAGGTGTCCACGGTCATTCCGTACTACGCGCGTTTTCTCGAGCGCTTTCCGACCGTGACCGCGCTCGCCGATGCACCCATCGACGACGTGATGGCGCTGTGGGCCGGCCTCGGCTACTACTCGCGCGCGCGCAATCTGCATCGCTGCGCGCAGGTCGTCGCGTACGAGCATGGCGGCGCGTTTCCGCGCACCGTCGATGAACTCGCGGAGTTGCCGGGCATCGGACGCTCGACGGCGGCGGCGGTGGCATCGTTCGCATTCGCCGCGCGCGCGACGATTCTCGACGGCAACGTGAAGCGCGTGCTCGCCCGCGTATTCGGCGTCGCCGGTTTTCCCGGCGAGAAAAAGGTGGAAAGCGCGATGTGGAAACTCGCGGAATCGCTGCTGCCCGACGCCGCCAACAAGGAAGAAGTCACTGCTTACACGCAAGGCCTGATGGACCTCGGCGCGACGCTCTGCGTGCGCGGCAAGCCGGATTGCGCGCGCTGTCCGTTTGCATCGGACTGCGTGGCGAACGTGGAAGGCCGTCAGCGCGAACTGCCCGCCGCGCGTCCGAAAAAAGCCGTGCCGACCCGCAAGACATGGATGCTCGTGCTGAGGGACGGCGACTCGATTCTGCTCGAAAAGCGTCCGCCGACGGGCATCTGGGGCGGTCTCTGGAGTCTGCCGGAAGCGTCCGACGAAGCCGCGCTGGTTCAGGTCGCGCACAGTCACGGCGGCGACGAACGGCTTCAGCGGCTGGCGTCGTTCTCGCACACGTTCACGCACTTCAAGCTGGATATCGAGCCGCGACTGGGCGAAGCGCGTGGCACGCCACGCGAGTTGTCGGATGCGCAGACGGTGTGGGCGCCGCTCGCGCGCATCGATTCGTACGGCGTGCCCGCGCCGGTGCGCAAGCTGATCGACGCGCTGACGGGATCGCTGATCTAAAGCAGTTCTAAAGCAGCTGATGCTGCTGCATGTAGTGATGCACGACGTCGATGCGCGCGCCGACGTCCATCAGTTCCATGAGCTTCTGGCGCGCGTGCATCGGAATCGGCAGGATTTCGGCGAGACGGTTCGATACCCAGCTCGGATCGTCGAACAGAAACGGCTCGACGAAGGGCAGATTCTGCGGCTCGCGTTCCTTGATCGTCGCGATGATGCGCTCCAGCACTTCCGCGCACGCGCCGAATTTGGCGAGCGTCTCCGCGCCCTGTAGCGGCTGATCGTCGCCGATCATCGCCACTTCGCCGACCAGCAGATTGCTCGGCTCCACGCGATGATCCACCAGCCTGAAACGCTGCGTCCCGCGCGCCTGCACGAGCAGCAGCCCGAACTGATCCACATCGCACTCGAAAATTTCCGCGACGCAGCCGATATTCTCCGGCACCGACGGATCGCCCGGCGACGCGACTTCGTGGCCGCTTTTCAGCAGACACACGCCGAACGGCGTCTGCTCGCGCAGACACGCGCGCGCCATATCGAGATAGCGGGTTTCGAAAATCTTCAGCGGCAGCAAACCGCCGGGAAACAGCACGGTGTGCAGCGGAAACAGCGGCAGTTCGGCGAGAGCGGGAGTCGATGACATCGCGCGCCTCCAGAGTGGACCGCCGGCGCGGCGATCAGGTTTGCGGTTGAGTCGCGCTCAGTTCCACGGGAACCGGCGCATCGCGATGCCGCACGATCACATTCGCTTTGCCGGCGAAACGCGCGGCAAGCGTCTCGGCGATAAACACGGAACGATGCTGACCACCGGTGCAACCGATCGCCACGGTGAGATAGCTGCGGTTGTCGTCCTGAAAACGCGGCAGCCATTTGCCGACGAACCCGCCGATATCGTCGATCATCTCGCCGACGAGCGGCTGCGCGGACAGAAAATCGATGACCGGCTTGTCGCGGCCGGTGAACGGGCGCAACTGATGGTCGTAGTACGGATTCGGCAGCGTGCGCACGTCGAACACGAGATCGGCGTCGAGCGGCACGCCGCGCTTGAAGCCGAACGATTCGAACATCAGCGTGAGATCGGCGGCGTCGGTTTCGACGAAACGCTTGACCCAGGCGCGCAGCACGTTCGCGCGCAGATTGCTGGTGTCGATGTGCCCGTATTCGGCGAGACCCGCGACCAGTTCGCGCTCGCGCTCGATCGCTTCGGCCAGCGAATTCAGCACACCGACATCGGCTTCGTGAGTGGGCGAGCCCGACAGCGGATGACGGCGCCGCGTCTCGGAAAAGCGCTGAATGAGCGCCTGCGTGCTGGCGTTGAGAAACAGCACGCGCAGATCGTAGTCCTTCGAGAGTTTGCGGATGATTTCCGGCACTTCGTCGAGCGACTGGCTCGAACGCGCGTCGATCGCGACGGCGACGCGTTGTTGTCCTTCGCTCGCGAGATGCGCGGCGAGATCGGGAAGAATGCGCGGCGGGAGATTGTCGACGCAGTAGTAGCCGCCGTCCTCGAGCGCGTTCAGCGCGACCGATTTGCCGGAGCCGGAAATACCGGTGATCAGAATGATACGCATGGGTGTCCAGTGTTTAACTTTATGTTAGCACCTGCGCCGGAATCGATCCGGCCGCGCCATGCGCCGCCGCGCGCTCAGATCAGCTTGCCGGGGAACTGGCTGTCCGGGTCCTGCATCGCGAGGCGCTGGCGGTCCATGAAGTCGCGCAAGGTGTCGATACCGCGCAGTTGCAGGATCGTGTTGCGCACGGCGGCTTCGACCAGCACGGCGAGGTTGCGGCCCGCCGCGACCTGAATCGTCACCTTGCTGATCGGCAGGCCGAGCACATCGACCGACTGGCTTTCGAGCGGCAGGCGCTGGAATTCGCCATCGGGACGGCGCACGAGTTGCACGATCAGCTTGAGCTTCATCTTCCGGCGCACGGCGGTTTCACCGAAGATCGTCTTGATGTCGAGCAGGCCCAAGCCGCGCACTTCGAGCAGATTCTGCAGAAGCGGCGGGCAGCGTCCTTCGACGAAATCCGGACCGAGCCGCACGAAATCTACCGCATCGTCCGCGACGAGACCGTGACCGCGGCTGATGAGTTCCAGTCCGAGTTCGCTTTTGCCGAGCCCGGAATCGCCGGTGAGCAGCACGCCCATGCCGAGAATGTCGATGAACACGCCGTGCAGCGTGGCGCGCGGCGCGAGAATGCGCGACATGTACGCGCGCAGGCTGTCGATGACCGCCGCCGCCGACATCCGCGTGGTGAACAGCGGCGTGGACGAGCGCGTGCAGCGCAGAACGAGTTCCGGCGGCGCGCCCACTTCGCCCGCGACGACCAGAAACGGCGGCTCGAGCGCGATCAGTTCGGCCATATGGCGCGAACGGTCTTCGTCGGACTGGCGCTGGTAGTAGTTGATTTCGGCGTCGCCCAGCACCTGAATGCGGTTCGGGTGGATCAGATTCAGGTGACCGACGAGATCGGCGCTCGACGTCGCGTTGGCGACCGTCTCGCTCGAAAAGCCGCGTTCCCAGCCTTCATGCCCGGTGAGCCAGCTGAGCTTCAGAGCGGCGGCGTTGTCGTCGAAAATACTTTGGGCGTTGATGCTGGACGTATCCATGAGGCCGGGACTCCGTTGGAAGCCGGTAGCAGCCTTCGCGCGTGGAAGCGGATTGCTTCGATATGCCGCATGGCGCTGCTTTTGACCGATTTTGCCCCATCAGAACCGCGCGCGCGAGGCGCTCTGAAGATTAGAGCGGGCTCGCGCGCATAAGTGTTGCAGTTCGCTATGTTCGGGTAGCTATTACGGTTGCCATTGCGTGAGCACTTGATAGAGCGCTTCACGATTTTCTTCCTTGTGCAGACGCTCGCGCGCCTCGCTGTCGGAGAGCAGTTGTGCGATCTCCGAGAGAATTTCAAGGTGCTGCTGGGTGGCCTGTTCCGGCACGAGCAGGAAAATGAGCAGCGACACGGGCTGACCGTCCGGCGACTCGAACGCCACCGGCTCGGCAAGACGCACGAACGCGGCGAGCGTCTGCTTCAGCCCTTTGATGCGGCCGTGCGGAATGGCGACACCTTCGCCGAGTCCGGTCGACCCGAGGCGTTCGCGAGCGAAGAGATTGTCGGTGACGGTGCTGCGAGCGATGCCGTTCTGATTCTCGAAAATAAGGCCCGCTTGCTCGAATACGCGTTTCTTGCTGGTAACGGACAATCCGAGAACCACGTTCTCGAGGGGAAGAAATTTAGCTAAACGATTCATGTTGGCAGGCTGATGCGTGGCCTGATAGCTCCTCACTGCGGCTGCTGGTCGAAAGCGCTCACGGCGACGGTGAAACGGCACGGCGCGCCATTGCGTTCCGTGCGGCGTTTGTTCTGTGCGACCCCGAAATTAACCGGACCATTATAGAACAGCGCCCACTGCGATGGTGCGGCGCGCCATCGCGATTGTTGCAATTGAATGTGCAATACAAAACTCAGAAAATCAATGGCTTGTGCCGTCGTGCAACGAAAACGCCAACAAAAAAGCCGCCAGCGGGCGGCTTCGTTTGGGCGCCTGGCGTTCGCCGGCCTGGTCGGACGATTCGAGGTTTCACTCGAATCCGCCCGGCGAAGTCGCGAACGCCGTGCGCGTGGATGATCAGAGCGACGGCTGCTGCAACTCCTGCGGCTCGCCGTGATACTTCACCGACTCGTGCGCGTGGCCCTGGATCTTGTCCTTGTGCTTGATGACCTGCCGGTCGAGCTTGTCGACCATCAGGTCGATGGCCGCGTACATATCAGCGTCACAACTCTCGATAAAAATGTCCTTACCCTTGAGATGCAGGTTGATTTCCGCCTTTTGGCGCTTGTCCTTTTCCCTATGATTGTCGACCGAGAGGACAACGTTGCCGTCGATCACTTGATCGAAGTGACGCAGCACCCTGTCCAGCTTCGTGATCACGTACTCGCGCAACGCAGGCGTCAATTCGAGGTGGTGTCCACTGATCTTCAGATTCATAGTTGCTCTCCAAGCTAGTGGCCGCAAGGGCCACGAGGCTCGTCCGATACCGGTCGGCAATGCATCCCGTCAGCGCTTAACTACGATACGCATGAAAGCGGGTCGCATTGGCCGGCACGTCCGCGCACTCGCGTTGCGGCCGGTAAACGCCCATCACGACATGCGATGGACTACAGAGACGGAATTAAAGAGACTTGCGCAAATTCACTGCGGGGATTCTCAGGGCTTCGCGATACTTGGCGACGGTACGGCGCGCCACCACGAAACCTTGCTCCGCCAGCAGTTTGGCGATGCGGCTGTCTGAAAGAGGCGTTTTCGGGTCTTCCGCTCCTATCAGTTGCTTGATGAGGGCCCGGATCGCCGTTGACGATGCCGCGCCTCCTGTGTTGGTCGAAACGTGCGATCCGAAGAAGTACTTGAACTCGAACGTCCCGAAGGGCGTGAGCATGTACTTGCCGGTAGTCACACGCGAAACCGTGGATTCATGTAAACCCAGCGTATCAGCAATTTCCCTCAAAACCAAGGGCCGCATGGCAATTTCGCCATGTGCAAAAAAGTTCTTCTGACGCTCGATGATCGCCTGCGCGACGCGAAGAATCGTCTCGAATCTTTGCTGGATATTCTTGATGAGCCAGCGCGCTTCCTGAAGCTGCTGGCGTAGTGAACCGCTGCCGGGATCACCGCGGTTATTACGCAAAATGTTCGCGTACAAGTGGTTGATGCGCAGACGCGGGACGATCTCAGGATTCAGTTCCGCCGTCCATCCGCTCGCGGTCTTGCGCACCAGAATGTCCGGCACGACGTAATCCGCTTCGCTCTTGCCATAGGCCGCGCCGGGAAACGGTTCGAGCGAGCGGATCAGCAGATGCGCGTCGCGCAGTGCGTCGTCGCCGGCCTTGAGTTGCTTGCGCAGACGCGTGAAGTCGCGCGCGGCCAGCAATTCGAGGTGATTCGTGACTATTTCCAGCGCCAGCGTGCGCGTGGGCGAGCCGTCCAGACGCAGCAATTGCAGCTTCAGACATTCCGACGCCGATCGCCCGCCGACGCCCGGCGGATCGAAGCTTTGCAGCAGCGCAAGCGCCGCGCTCAGTTCGTCGAGTTTGACTTCCAGTTCTTCGGGCAGATCCGTCCGCACTTCGTCCAGCGACGAGGTGAGATAGCCGTCTTCATCCAGCGATTCGATCAGGAACGTGACCAGCGCGCGATCGCGCTGATGCGCCGACGTCATGCGCAATTGCGCCGTCAGATGGTCGCGCAGCGTGGTGGTCGATTCGTGGATTTGCAGCGGCGGCAGGTCGTCGTCCGACGCGTTGTTCGAGCGGCCGTAGTCTTCCAGATTCCACGAACTGGAATCCGAGCTGTTGTCCGAGCCGAGACCGTTGTACTCGTCGACGCCCTGCGGCTCGCTGTTTTCCGCGCGATCCGAGCTTGACGAACTGGACGACGAGCCGTTGCTCATCATCGGTTCGGGCACGGTGTTCTGCGTCGACGGCGACGCGATAAGCGAGCCGTCCGCCGCCACGCGCAACGGACTGGCGATCCAGTCGTCGTCGTTTTCGAGCAGCGGATTCTGCGCGATCGCCATCGACACTTCCTGCTGCAATTCGAGCGTCGACAACTGCAGCAGCCGGATCGACTGCTGCAGTTGAGGGGTTAGCGCAAGATGCTGCGATAGGCGGAGTTGGAGGCTGGCTTTCATGGCAAAGTGTCATTCATTGTAGAGAGTTTGCCACGCGCGCGAAACCTCGCGGCGATTCCAAAAAGAAAAGTGCCACCCGGGCGGGCGGCACGTAAGTTTTGCTGCACGGCTTGATGCGGCGCGGCGTCACATGCGGAAGTGTTCGCCCAGATAGACGCGCCGCACGTTCTCGTTTTCGATGATTTCCGCCGGCGCGCCGGCCGCCAGCACGCTGCCGTCGCTGATGATGTACGCGTGATCGCAGATGCCCAGCGTCTCGCGCACGTTGTGGTCCGTGATGAGCACGCCGATATTGCGCTGCTTCAGGAACTTGACGATTTTCTGAATTTCCAGCACGGCGATCGGATCGACGCCCGCGAACGGCTCGTCCAGCAGGATGAAGGCCGGATTGGTCGCCAGCGCCCGCGCGATTTCCACCCGGCGGCGCTCGCCGCCCGACAGCGACAGCGCCGGATTGTCCCGCAAATGACCGATCTGCAATTCGTCGAGCAACGCTTCGGCGCGCTGCGTGATGGCGTCTTTCGACAGCCGCTTGCCGGATTCGTCGGTCTGCAGTTCGAGCACCGCGCGAATGTTCTGCTCGACCGTGAGCTTGCGGAACACCGACGCTTCCTGCGGCAGATACGACAGGCCGAGATGCGCGCGCTGGTGAATCGGCAGCAGACTGATGGAATTGCCGTCGAGATCGATTTCGCCCGCATCGAGCGGCACGAGGCCGACGATCATATAGAACGAGGTCGTCTTGCCCGCGCCGTTCGGGCCGAGCAGGCCGACCACTTCGCCGCTCTTCACGTCGAGCGAGACGTCCTTGACCACGGTGCGCGAGCCGTAACGCTTCTTCAGGTTGCGGACGACGAGCGTGCTCGACTGGCCTTCCGGCTTGCGGTGGGGCATGGCGGGTGAGTTCACTGCTGCGGCGATCCTTTGATTGAGTCCGAAGGCGCGAGCTTCGCGGGCGGCCCGTTCAACGGCGCGTCGCCTCCGCTGCGCGGCGCGAGCATCGCGCGCACGCGGCCAGACGGATTGCCCGGGCTCGCCTGATCCTTGCCGGCGCTCGCCGTGTAGAAGTCTTTCTGGCCGTCGTACGTGATGACGCTGCCGTGCACTTCGTCCTGCACCTTGGTCAGGCCTTGCAGACGGCGCACGACGGTGCGCGTCGTGAGCTTGGTGAAGTCATTCTTGCCGTCGTAGTCGATTCGCACGGCATTGCCTTCGATGTACTCGTCCACGCCGTCGCGCTTCTGGCGGAAGTACGACAGATTGTTGCCGGACGACGTACCCACGGCGTACTGATAACCCTGCGGATCCTGCGTGACTTCGACGCGATCCGCCTTGATGACGATCGTGCCCTTGGTCGCGACGACATGCCCGGTGAAGATGTTCTTCTGGTTCAGGTCGTCATAGGACATGTTGTCCGCTTCGATATTGAGCGGCTTTTGCTGGTCGGCCTTCTCGGCGTGCGCCACGGGCGCGATCAGCGCGAGCGGCAGCGCGGCGACGATGGCCGCGAGCCCGGTCCGCCCGACGCGGCGCGCGAGCGTTGCGCGCGCTGGGCTGCCATCGGGACGAGGGAAGCTTTCGTTCATGCAGTCACACTTCGGAATGGATGGCCCGGGAATTACTTGGAAGAGCCGCCGTTGATATCCGAGGCGGCGATGGCGCCGCGCACGTTACCGTAAAGCTTCATTTCCCGGGTGACGTTGTTGTAGTTCATGCCGTTGGCGGTCATCACCGACGGACCGCGCTGAAGTCTAACCGGTTTTTCCGTTTCGATGACATCGTCGTTCACCAAGACGCGAAAATGCTGCGAATCTGCCTGCATCTGCGGATCGCCGTAACCCGGCGCACGCAGAATGCGCGCATGGTCGTAGAGATCGACGATCGACACGTCGGAATTGACCGTGCCGCGCTCGGCGGTCGCGGTGACCTGCGGCTTCTGCGGCTGGAACATGCGCATCGCGGGGAGCGTCAGGTCGCTGTTTTCGTCGTCCTCGTAATGCACCATCGACTTGGCCGTCAGGCGATACTGCGTCGTGCCGGTGGTGTCGAGTTCGGAGACGGAGAAGTTGTCCGCGAAATAGTCCGCCGTGTGGCGCTTGGGCTGTTCGGCGGATTGCTTCGCGGGCGGCAGGCTCGATTGCAGCAGCCAGTACGTGCCGCCGGCGAGCGCCGCCATCGCGACGAGCGGCACGAGCGAGGCGAGCTTTCCGGGGCGCGCCATGATGCTTACGCTCCGAGCGCCGCGGCGAGCAGCGCATCGTATTTTTGCTGGGCACGCAGGATCGCGTCGCAGACTTCGCGCACCGCGCCCTGACCGCCACGCGCTTCTGCGACCCAGTGCACGCGCTGAATCACTTCGGGATGTGCGTTCGCGGGCGCGGCCGCGAAACCGCAGCCGCGCCCGCGAGATCGGGCCAGTCGTCGCCCATGTAGCCGCATGCGTCCGCGCCGATTCCCGTCGCGCCCTGCAATTCAGCCAACGCCACAGTCTTGTCTTCGACGCCCTGATATAGATGCGTGATGCCCAGTTCCTTCGCGCGCGCCGCGACGATGCCCGACTTGCGCCCGGTGATGATCGCCGTCTGAATGCCGGCTTTCTGCAGCATCTTCACGCCGTGGCCGTCGAGCGAATTGAACGACTTCATCGCGTCGCCTTCGGCGGTGAAGTAGAGGCTGCCGTCGGTGAAGACACCGTCGACATCGAAGATCATCAGCTTGATGCGGGCCGCGCGGTCGGTGGCGCTCGCGTCGGGCGTGCGCGCCGGGGCGGCGGAGGAGGGCTTCTGCGCCATCAGATTACCTTCTTGGAGAAGAGGTCGTGCATGTTCAGTGCGCCGATCAGCGTCGAATCGGCATCCACGACCAGCATCTGATTGATGCGATAACGCTCCATCAGTTCCACTGCTTCCACCGCGAGATGGTCCGGACCGATCGTGCGCGGATTACGGGTCATAACATCGGCGAGCTTGTGCGCGCGAAAGTCGCCGTCGCGCTGGAGCACGCGGCGCAGGTCGCCATCGGTGAAGATACCTTCGACGTGACGATCGCCGTTGATCACGGCGGTCATGCCCATGCGCTTGTCGGTGATCTGAAACAGCGCGTCCGAAATGGTCGCGTCGAGCGGCACGATGGGCACTTCGTCGCCGACGCGCATCACGTCACGTACATAAGTAAGCAATCGGCGGCCGAGCGCGCCGCCGGGATGCGAGCGCGCGAAATCGTCCGGGCCGAAGCCGCGTGCGTCGAGCACGGCGACGGCGAGCGCGTCGCCCATTGCCATCGCGGCGGTCGTGCTGGCCGTGGGCGCGAGATTCATCGGGCAGGCTTCCTTCTCGACGCGCACGTTCAGATGCATGTCCGCGAGTTGCGCGAGCGACGAATCCTGCCGTCCGGTAATGGCGATCAGCTTTGCGCCGAGACGCTTGATGAGCGGCAAAATAGCGACGAGTTCTTCGGTCTCGCCCGAGTTCGACAACGCGATGAACACGTCGTCCGACGTGACCATGCCGAGGTCGCCGTGACTCGCTTCGGCGGGATGCACGAAGAACGCGGGCGTGCCGGTACTCGCAAGCGTGGCCGCGAACTTGCGCGCAACGTGTCCAGACTTGCCGATGCCCGACACGACAACGCGTCCACGGCAGCCGAGCAGCGTGTCGACCGCGTTGGAGAAGTTATCGTCGAGGAGTTCTGTGAGACCGCGAACGGCGTCGGCTTCGATCTGAATTACGTTGCGAGCCAGCGCCAGCGCCCGGTCGCCATTGATTTTCGCTATCATGCGCGGAGTATAGCAAAGGCGTACCCTGGCCGCCCTGACGGCGACCGGTGCGCCGCCGCCTATTCGCCCCCGCGAGCCCTGGCATCACGGGCTTCTCCACGACTCCCGAGGCGCCAAGAATTACGCGCTTAGGAACGCCGGCGAACGAGGACGCTAGACGGATGATCTCTCCGCTCGAAATGACGCTTTTGCTGCTGCTGTGCTCGGTGGCCGGCGTCGTGGTTTTCCGCTATTTCAACCTGCCGCCGATGCTCGGTTATCTGACGGTGGGCATCATCGTCGGGCCGCACGCGGCGGGGATCGCGCCGGACACCGACCGCGCGCAGCATCTCGCCGAATTCGGCGTCGTGTTCCTGATGTTCTCCATCGGGCTCGAATTCTCGCTCTCCAAGTTGAGCTCGATGCGGCGCATCGTGTTCGGGCTGGGCGCGAGCCAGGTCGGCGCGACCATTGCGCTCGCGATGATCTTCGGCTGAATCGCGCATTTCTGGACCGAGATGTCGTGGCAGGCGAGCTTCGCGCTCGGCGGCGCGCTGTCGATGTCGTCGACGGCGATCGTCAGCAAGCTGCTGGCGGAGCGGCTCGAACTCGAATCGGAACACGGGCGCAATATCTTCGGCGTGCTGCTGTTTCAGGATCTGGCGGTGGTGCCGCTGCTGATCATCATCGCGGCGTTTGGCAACGGCAATTCGTCGCAACTCGCCATGTGGCTCGGCATCGCGGCGATCAAGATCGTCGTCGCGCTGACGCTGCTGTTGTTCATCGGCCAGAAGTTCATGACGCGCTGGTTCGATCTGGTCGCGCGGCGGCGTTCGCAAGAGCTGTTCATGCTGAACCTCTTGCTGGTCACGCTGGGCGCGGCGTTCATCACGGACAAGTTCGGTTTGTCGCTGGCGCTGGGCGCGTTTATCGCAGGGATGCTGATTTCCGAGACGCCGTACGTGCATCAGGTGGAAGAGGACATCAAGCCGTTCCGCGACGTGCTGCTCGGGCTGTTTTTCGTCACGACCGGCATTCTGCTGAATCCGCGCGTGATCTGGGAGCATCCGTTTCTGGTGCTCGGCTTTTTCATCGTGCCGATTCTGCTGAAGGCCGTGATGATCACCGGACTCGCGCGGCTGTTCGGCTCGCCGCAAGGCGTGTCCATGCGCACGGGGCTCGGGCTCGCGCAGGCGGGCGAATTCGGTTTCGTGCTGCTGAACCTGATTCTCGATTCGCATCTCGTCGATTCGACCATTCTCCAGGCCATCCTCGCCGCGATGCTGCTGTCGATGCTCGCCGCGCCGTTCATCATCCAGAGCATGGACCGGATCGTGTTGCGGCTGTCCTCCACTGAATGGATGTTGCAATCGCTGCAAATGACGAAGATCGCGACGCAAAGTCTGAAACAGAGCGGCCACGTGATCATCTGCGGTTATGCCTGCGCCGGGCAGAACCTCGCGCGCATGCTGGAGCAGGAAGGCATTTCCTACGTCGCGCTCGACCTTGATCCGGATCGCGTCGCGGCAGCGGCGGCGGCGGGCGAATCGGTCGTGTTCGGCGATGCCGGACGGCGCGAATCGCTGCTGGCGGCGGGTCTGCATCGCGCGGCGGCAGTAGCGATCACTTACGCCAACACGCCGTCGGCGATGCGCGTGCTGCACAACATCCACGAACTCGAGCCGACGCTGCCGGTGATCGTGCGCACGGTCGACGACGCCGATCTCGAAAAGCTCACGGCGGCGGGCGCGACGGAAGTGATTCCGGAAATCGTCGAAGGCAGTCTGATGCTCGCGTCGCACACGCTGGTGCTGATGGGCGTGCCGATGCGCCGCGTGGTGCGCCGCGTCGAGGAAATGCGCGATGCGCGCTACAGTCTGCTCCGCGGTTACTTCCACGGCGCGGATGACAACAATGATGACGATGGCCACGATCAGGTGCGGCTACAATCGGTACCGATCGACGAAAATTCCGAAGCCGTCGGGCATTCGCTCGACGATCTCGGACTGGTCGGTCGGGGTGTCGAGGTGACCGCGATCCGGCGCCACGGCATCCGGGGCGTCGAACCCGACCCCGATACCAAGCTGCGCGCGAAGGACATCGTCGTTCTGCGCGGCCTGCCCGAAGTGCTGGCGCAAGCCGAAGAACGGCTGTCGCGCAATCGCCGGGCGGCGTAACTCATCTTTTCATCTGAAGGCAGCCGCGCCCCAGACGCGCGGACTCCGGAGAAGTCATGTCTCAATCTCTCTCGAACGCCCGGCTCGATGCCGCGCGTTTCATCCAGGAACGCGTCCGCACGGTCGACGATTGGCCGCAACCCGGCGTGCAGTTTCGCGATATCACGCCGGTTTTGCAGGATCGCCGCGCGCTGCGCACGCTGATCGACCTGTTCGTGCAGCGTTACATCGACGCCAAGCTCGACGCCATCGCCGGTCTGGATGCGCGCGGCTTTATCATCGGGCCGATTCTGGCGTATGAGCTGAGCCTCGGTTTCGTGCCGATCCGCAAGAAGGGCAAGCTGCCGTACAAGACGATTTCGCAATCGTACGAGCTCGAATACGGCAGCGCGACCGTCGAAATCCACGAAGACGCGTGCAAGCCGGGCGATCGCATCGTGCTGGTCGACGATCTGGTCGCGACCGGCGGCACGATGATGGCCGGCAAGATTCTGCTCGAACGGCTCGGCGCGACAGTGGTGGAAGCGGCGGCGATCATCGATCTGCCGGATCTCGGCGGCTCGACGCTGCTGCGCGAAGCCGGCGTGCCGCTCTATACCGTCTGCGAATTCGCGGGACATTGAGATGCCGAATCTGATGCTTTTCCTCGCGGCGTCGGTTGCGATCACGCTCGCGCCGGGGCCGGACAATCTGCAAGTGCTGGCGCGCGGCATCTCGCAAGGACGGCTCGCGGGCGTGGTGGCGGCGTTCGGCTTCGCGTGCGGCGTGATTTTTCACACGACGCTTGCGGCGCTCGGCATCGCGGCGCTGCTGCGTTCGTCGCCGATGGCGTTCCAGGCCGTCAAATTCGCGGGCGCGGCGTATCTGGTGTGGATCGGCATCAAGGCGCTGCGCAGTCACGGACTCGCGACCGCGCACGAACGACCGGCCCAGCCGCTTTCGACCGTGTTCCGGCAAAGCGTGATCGGCAACATGCTGAACCCGAAAGTGACGCTGTTTTTCATCGTGTTCCTGCCGCAGTTCGTCGATCCGCACGGCGCGCAAAGCGTCATGCTGCAAATGTTCGAACTCGGCGGTGTGTTCATGCTGCAAACGGTCGTGGTGTTTTCCGCGTTCGGCATCGGCGCAGGGATGATCGGCGCTTGGCTGAAGCGCCGTCCGCGCGTGGGCGTGTGGCTCGACCGGCTCGCGGGCGTGACCTTTATCGCGCTCGGCATTCGCGTCGCGCTGCGCGACTGATCTTCTCCTTTTCCTATGACCTTGCCCGCGATTTCCGCCGCCCGCCGTTTCGATGCCGCTGCCCACGCGCCGTTCTTCATCGGCGATGAGCGTGTCGGCTGGATTCGCCGCACCGACGTGGACGCGCTGCGCCGCTGGCCCGACGTGTTCGACATCGACGACGCGGCGGTGCGCCTGTCCGCGTCGCTCGCGGATGCCGATTCCCGCAGCGCCGCGCTCGGCGCGGTGATCGGCGCATTGCACGCGGACGGCCGGATTCCCGGCTGGCTCAACGAAACCTACGCGATCCGCAACAACTTCGACGCGCCGCCGCTGGCGTTTATCGAGCGCGCGGCGTCGCGCTTCTTCGGCACGATGACCTACGCGGTGCATCTGAACGGCATCGTAAAATATCGTGATCGCGCGCCGAAACTGTGGATCGCGCGCCGCGCCGACACCAAGGCCACCGATCCCGGCATGCTGGACAACGTGGTCGCGGGCGGGATCGGCTGGGGCATCGGCATCGAGGCGACGCTGGTGAAGGAATGCTGGGAAGAAGCCGGCATGTCCGCCGAACTCGCGCAGAGCGCCGAACGCGGCGGCGCGTTTTACGTGCTGCAATCGCTGCCCGAAGGCACGCAGGCCGAGCTGATCTATGTCTACGACGTGCTGCTGCCGGAAGGCTTCACGCCGCGCAATCAGGACGGCGAAGTCGGCGAGCATCGGCTGGCGCGCATCGACGACGTGGCGCGCTGGATCGAGGAAGGCCGGCTCACCGTCGATGCCAGCATCGCCACGCTCGATTGCCTGCTGCGCCGCCAGTGGATCGACGCCGACGCCTGCGACGGCATCGCGGCGCTGTACGCGCCGCCGGCCATCTGAACATCACAAGCATCGAACGAGGACAGGTCCATGTCGACCGAACATAGTTTTTATCTGAAGTTGTCGTGCCCGGACCGTCCGGGAATCGTGCATGCGGTCTCCGGCTTCCTGTTCAATCGCGGCGCGAATATTCTCGATTCCGCGCAGTTCGGCGACAGCCACACCGGCGAATTCTTCATGCGCGTGCATTTCCAGGAAGTCGGCGGCGATCCCGGCGTCGAGGCGCTGCGCAAGGCGTTCGGCGAACTCGCCGACGAGTTCGGCATGCGCTGGGAATTGCACGATGCGTCGGTCAAGCCGCGCGTCGTGATCATGGTGTCGAAGATCGGGCATTGTCTGAACGATCTGCTGTTCCGCTATCGCACCGGGCAATTGCCGATCGAGATTCCGGCGATCATCTCGAATCACAAGGATTTTTATCAGCTCGCCGCGAGCTACGACATTCCGTTTCATCATCTGCCGCTGCTGAACGGCACGCCCGAGGCGAAGGCCGCGCAGGAAGCGCGCGTCCTCGACATCGTCGATCAGCACGACACCGATCTCGTCGTGCTCGCGCGCTACATGCAGATTCTGTCGGCCGACATGTGCGAGAAACTCGCGGGCCGCGCGATCAATATCCATCACTCGTTCCTGCCGAGTTTCAAGGGCGCGAAGCCGTACTATCAGGCGTTCGATCGCGGCGTGAAGCTGATCGGCGCAACCGCGCATTACGTGACGTCGGATCTCGACGAAGGCCCGATCATCGAGCAGGAAGTGGAGCGCGTCGATCACAACATGACGCCGGATCAACTGACGGCGATCGGCCGCGACGTCGAATGCGTGACGCTGGCGCGCGCGGTGAAGTGGCATGTGGAGCATCGCATCGTGCTGAACGGGCACAAGACGGTGGTGTTTCGCTAAGGCGTTTTGCTTCGGCGAAAAAAAGCCCGCTTCGGCGGGCTTTTTTGTTGGCTTGTTCGCTCAGACGAGCCGCAGATAAATCAGCTCGCGCTTGATATACGCATAGAAAATCGGCGCGGCGATCACGCCGGGCAGGCCGAAAGCGGCTTCCATCGCGAGCATCGCCAGCAGCAGTTCCCACGCGCGCGCCTCGATCTGTCCGCCGATGATCCGCGCGTTCAGGAAGTATTCCAGCTTGTGGATGACGATCAGAAACGCCAGCGACGCCACTGCCGTGCCGAACGACAATGACAGCGAAATCGCGACGATGATCGTATTCGAGATGAGATGGCCGATCACCGGCAGCAAGCCGACGAGGAAGGTGATCAGCACCAGCGTCTTGGACAGCGGGATGCGCTCGTGAAAGATCGGCAGCGCGACCAGCAGATACAGCGCGGTGAACACGGCGTTGATCGCGGAAATCTTGATCTGCGCGAACACGATGCGGCGAAACGCGTCGGAAAAGCGCGAAACGCGCGCGACCAGCGCCGTGGACAGCGGCAGGCGATGATGCGACACGCGCGGCGCGCTGACCGCGATGATCGCCCCGATGATCATGCCGATCACGATATGCCCGAGCCCGCGCGCCATTTCCTTGCCGCCTTGCTGAAGCATCTCGGCGTGCTGGTGCATCAGTTCGGTGGCTTTGTCCTTCAGCTGGCCGGCGTCGACCGGCAGATAGTTCGCGATCCAGTCCGGCACGCGCAGACGCGCGCTGGACGTGATGTTCATCAGCTGGTCGAGCAATTTTTGCAGGCTCGGGACGTCGTGCTCGAAATGCTCGATGGTGGCGATGGTCGCGCCCGTCAGCCCGCCGATGATGATCGCCGAGATCAGCCCGACCGAAATTAGCCGCGCGCCACGGCTCATGACGTGGCGCTCGATCAGCGGCGCGATCATGTGAACGAGTTGAAATACCAGCATGCCTGCGAGCAGGCCGCCGAGCAGCTTGAGCTGGAGCGTGAGCCACATGGCGGCGAACGCGAGCAGATAGCTGCCGATTTCCACCGCCGACAGCTTCGGCATGCTCATGTCGCTCGTCAGCCTGACGGGACGGGCGGGCATGTCCCGCACGCGCTGCTCCTCGTTGGCCGCTTCGTTGCGCTTCGCCATGACTGCGTTCTATCTCCTGCTGCTTACAACGGTTGGTGCGAATGCTGCGGTGGGGTCGGGCGGCTCCGCAGCATTCGCACGGAACTCACGCCGCGGACTTCGGCCGTTGCAGCAAGGGTGCCAGATATCGGCCGGTAAAGCTCGCTTTCGATTTCGCGACCTGCTCCGGCGTGCCCTGAGCGATGATCTGCCCGCCGCCAGCGCCGCCTTCCGGTCCGAGATCGATGACCCAGTCAGCGGTTTTGATCACGTCGAGATTATGCTCGATGATGACCACCGTGTTGCCCTGATCTCGCAGTCGATGGATGACTTCCAACAGCAATGCGATGTCATGAAAGTGCAATCCGGTCGTCGGTTCGTCGAGGATGTACAGCGTCCGACCGGTATCGCGCTTGCTCAGTTCCAGCGAAAGCTTGACGCGCTGCGCTTCGCCGCCCGACAGCGTGGTCGCCGACTGGCCGAGCCGGATATAGCCGAGACCCACGTCCAGCAAGGTTTTCAGCTTGCGCGCGACGACCGGAACCGGCCTGAAGAACTCGTGCGCGGCTTCGACGGTCAGGTCCAGCACTTCGCTGATGTTCTTGCCCTTGTACTGGATATCGAGCGTTTCGCGGTTGTAGCGCTTGCCGTGGCAGACGTCGCACGGAACGTAGACATCCGGCAGAAAGTGCATCTCGACCTTGATCACGCCGTCGCCCTGACAGGCTTCGCAGCGTCCGCCCTTGACGTTGAACGAGAAGCGGCCCGGATCGTAGCCGCGTTCCTTCGCCGCCGGCACGCCCGCGAACAGTTCGCGGATGGGCGTGAACAGTCCGGTGTAAGTGGCCGGATTCGAGCGCGGCGTGCGTCCGATCGGCGACTGATCGACGGCGATCACTTTGTCGAAGTGTTCGAGGCCTTCGATCGACTCGTAAGGCGCCGGCTCCGTCGACGATCCGTACAGATGCTGCGCCACCGCATGCTGAAGCGTGTCGTTGATGAGCGTCGACTTGCCCGAGCCCGACACGCCGGTGATGCACGTCAGCAGCCCGACCGGCAGATCGAGCGTCACGCGCTTCAGATTGTTGCCGTGCGCCTCGACGATGCGAAGCTGCCGCTCGTCCGGCTGATTGCGTTTTTCCGGATAGCCGATGGTCCGCTTGCCCGACAGATACTGCCCGGTGATCGAATTGGCGTCCTTCTGCACCTGATCCGGCGTGCCCTGCGCGACGATCACGCCGCCGTGCTCGCCCGCGCCCGGACCCATGTCGACGACGTAATCGGCCATGCGGATCATGTCCTCGTCGTGCTCGACGACGATCACCGAATTGCCGATATCGCGCAGATGCTTGAGCGTGGCGATGAGCCGGTCGTTATCGCGCTGATGCAGGCCGATGGACGGTTCGTCGAGCACGTACATCACGCCCGTCAGCCCGGAACCGATCTGCGAGGCAAGGCGAATCCGCTGCGCTTCGCCGCCGGACAGCGTCTCCGCGCTGCGTTCGAGCGACAGATAATCCAGCCCGACGTTATTCAGAAACGACAGTCGCGCGACGATCTCCTTGATCACCTTGTCGGCGATTTCGCCTTTCGCGCCTTCCAGACGCAGCGTCTGGAAATAGCCGAGCGCATCGCGCAGCGGCCAGCCGCTGATTTCGTAGATGCCGCGCGCGTCGTCGCCCGCGCCGACTTTCACGAAGCGCGCCTCGCGACGCAGACGCGTGCCGTCGCAGGCCGGACACGCCTGGTTGTTCTGATACTTCGCAAGTTCTTCGCGCACGGCGGCGGAATCCGTCTCGCGATAACGCCGCTCCAGATTCGGGATGATCCCTTCGAAGGCATGCTCGCGCACCGACGCGCGCCCGCGCTCGTTGATGTACGAGAACGGAATCACCTGTTTGCCGGAACCGTAGAGCAGCGTCTTGCGGACTTTTTCCGGCAGTTCTTCGAACGCCGCGTCGATATCGAACTCGTAGAACGCCGCGAGACTTTGCAGCATCTGGAAGTAGAACTGGTTGCGCCGGTCCCAGCCCTTCACCGCGCCCGCCGCCAGCGACAGCGACGGATGCGCGACCACGCGCTTCGGATCGAAAAAGGTTATTTGACCGAGACCGTCGCATTCCGGGCACGCGCCCATCGGGTTATTGAACGAAAACAGGCGAGGCTCGAGTTCCGGCAGCGAATACGAGCAGATCGGGCATGCGAACTTGGAACTGAAGAGCTTTTCCTGTTCCGTGTCCATTTCCAGCGCGATGGCGCGGCCATCGGCGAGACGCAGCGCCGTTTCGAACGATTCCGCCAGCCGCTGCTTCATGTCCGGGCGCACTTTCAGCCGGTCGATCACCACGTCGATGGTGTGCTTGTCGTTCTTCTTGAGCTTCGGCAGCGAATCGACTTCGTAGATTTTGGCTTCGCCTTCGTTCGCCGTGCCGCCGCCCGAACGGATGCGAAAGCGGATGAAACCCTGCGCCTGCATCTCCTCGAACAGTTCGACGTGCTCGCCCTTGCGATCGGCGACGACCGGCGCGAGGATCATCAGCTTGGTTTCCTCGGGCAACGCGAGCGCGGCGTCGACCATTTGCGAGACGCTTTGCGCCTCGAGCGGAATCAGGTGATCCGGGCAATAAGGCGTGCCGACGCGCGCATACAGCAGACGCAGGTAATCGTGAATTTCCGTGACGGTTCCGACCGTCGAACGCGGATTGTGCGACGTCGCCTTCTGTTCGATCGAAATAGCCGGCGACAAGCCTTCGATCAGATCGACGTCGGGCTTTTCCATCAGCTGGAGAAACTGCCGGGCGTAAGCGGACAGACTTTCCACGTAACGGCGCTGGCCTTCCGCGTAAAGCGTGTCGAATGCAAGCGACGACTTGCCCGACCCGGACAACCCCGTGATCACGATCAGCTTGTGTCGCGGCAAGTCGAGATTGACGTTCTTCAGATTGTGGGTGCGTGCCCCACGAATACGAATTTCTTCCACGAGTTTTTCCGCGAGTATGTTCCGTGCGATTCAGCCGCGCGGTTTTGTGCCGGCCTGGTCCTACTCGTACCTCGTCCGTACCGGTTTGCTCTGCTGGTTGCGGAAAGTGAAGGGGGCCAAACCTGCTACTATAACGACTTTTGCAGGGCGCGGCGCCCGCGCCATCAGGGCGAGGGCGCGCAAGGGGCACCGAGGGCCGGCGCGGGGGCTTGCCGGCAATGTGCGCGGGCTGCGCGACGCGGCCGGCAGTGCGTCTGATCTGGTACCATTCAGAGCAATAACAAGGCGGCCGAGCCGGTATCCCCACCAGCCGGGCACGACGCCATCCTCATCCATTTCCCGTTTCTGATGTCCAATCCGTCTGCCACGTCCACACGTCTGAGCGCGCCGGAATTGCGCGCGACCGTGTCGCTCGCCGCCATCTTCGCGCTGCGCATGCTCGGTCTGTTCATGATCATGCCGGTGTTTTCGATCTACGCGAAAACGATTCCCGGCGGCGACAACGTCCTGCTCGTCGGCATCGCGCTCGGCGCGTACGGCGTCACGCAATCGATGCTCTACATCTTCTACGGATGGATTTCCGACAAGCTCGGCCGCAAGCCGGTCATCGCGTTCGGCCTGCTGGTGTTCGCGCTCGGCAGCTTCGTCGCCGCGATCGGGCACTCGATGGCGTGGATCATCGCCGGGCGGGTGATTCAGGGCATGGGCGCGGTGTCGTCGGCGGTGATCGCGTTCATCGCGGACCTGACGCACGAAGAAAACCGCACCAAGGCGATGGCAATGGTCGGCGGCAGCATCGGCATCTCGTTCGCCGTGGCGATCGTCGACGCGCCGATCGTGTTCCATTGGGTCGGCATGAGCGGCTTATTTACGGTGATCGGCGTGCTGTCGATCCTCGCGGTGGGCGTGGTGGTGTGGATCGTCCCCGATGCGCCGACGCCGCCCGTCCACGTCAAGGCGCCGTTCGCCGAAGTGCTGCACAACGTCGAGCTGTTGCGTCTGAACTTTGGCGTGCTGGTGCTGCACGCGACGCAGACCGCGCTGTTTCTGGTCGTGCCGCGCATTCTGGAGGCGGGCGGCCTGCCGGTCGCATCGCACTGGAAGATTTATTTGCCCGTGATGGCGCTCGCTTTCGTGATGATGGTGCCGGCGATCATCGCCGCCGAGAAGCGCGGCAAGATGAAAATCGTCATGCTGAGTGCCATTTTGCTTATCCTGATCGGACAGTTGTTATTAGGCGCGGCACCCCATACGCTATGGTCTGTGGCCGCGATCCTGTTCGTGTACTTTCTCGGCTTCAACGTGCTGGAGGTGTCGCAGCCGTCGCTGGTGTCGAAACTCGCGCCGGGCACGCGCAAGGGTGCGGCGGCGGGCGTGTACAACACGACGCAGTCCATCGGTCTCGCGCTGGGCGGCGTGGTCGGCGGCTGGCTGCTGAAGGTCGACGGCCCGAGCGCGGTGTTCTACACGTGCTCCGCGCTGGTGCTGGCGTGGCTGGTGGTGGCATCGCGCATGAAGCCGCCGCCGCGCAAGCGCGAACGCTCGGCCTGACAGATTTTTGTATCAACCGTATCGAGTCGGCGCGGCGTCATTCGTTTTCCCTTATTTGAATGAGTGGACGCATGTCGCCGCATTGCTGACGCAAGCAAGGTATCTATTGGAGAAATTATGGCATCTGTCAACAAGGTCATTCTCGTGGGCAATCTGGGCGCCGACCCGGAAACCCGCTCCCTTCCGAGCGGCGACGCCGTGGCCAATATCCGCCTCGCGACCACGGACCGTTATCGCGACAAGGCGTCGGGCGAGTTCAAGGAACTCACCGAATGGCATCGCGTGGCCTTTTTCGGGCGTCTCGCGGAAGTCGTTCGGGATTATCTGAAGAAGGGATCGTCGGTCTATATCGAAGGGCGCATTCGCACGCGCAAATGGACCGATCAATCCGGCCAGGAACGCTACTCGACCGAAATCGTCGCCGACCAGATGCAAATGCTGGGCGGACGCGGTGCCGGCGGCGGTGACGACGCGGGTTACAGCCGCGCGCCGCAATCGGATAGTTACGGCGGTGGTGGTGGTGGCGGCGGTCGCGATCAGTCGAGCAATCGCGCGCCGAAGAAAGCGCCGCCGCAAAACGACGGCTTCGAAAATATGGACGACGACATTCCGTTCTAATCGTTCGGATTCGTTGTCGCAAAATCGATTTAACAAGGCCTTCGGCATCGAGTCGAAGGCCTTTGTTGCTTCTTAGGGGCGGTTTCTGATTTATCCGTGCGTAGCCCCTATTGCGTCTGATTGCGTATAAGCTTCTATTCGACGTGTCTAAACGCGTCCCCGACTTAACTCGTAAAGACTGAGTTGAGAGTAATCGGACTTATCTTATGGTCTACGAAATACCTGCATTTTATTTTGAATGTAAGTATTCCTAGACTAATAAGAGTTCGATTTTATTTGCCTGTAGTCAATTTAATTGATCGAACCGCTGAAGGGCTTGTTTTACCCCACGGTGCAAACAAGATATTCCTTCGGTCGATGCAGTCAATTGAATGCATGGCGAATACTGCTTGCCGGTTCATGGCAACAACGACTCTCCCAGACAAACGAACCAATCGGGGGCCTCTTGAAGCTTCGCGTAGTGTTGGCCGACGATCATCCTTTTGTGGTCGTCGGCATGAAGGCGCTGTTCGCGTTCGATGACGGCGTCGAAGTCGTCGGCGAGGCGAGCAACGTCAGCAGTCTGCTCGCCGTGCTGTCGATCCAGCCGTGCGACGTGCTCGTCACCGACTTTGCCATGCCCGAACCCGGGCAGGACGCTCACGACGGCCTGCGGCTGATTCGCCGCGTGCGGCAGGAGTGGCCGCATATCGGCATCGTCGTGCTGACGAGCGTGACCAACGTGGCCATCCTGCGTTCCATTCTGAACGCGGGCGCCATGAGTCTCGTCAACAAGGCCGAGCCGATCGAATACGTAGTCGGCCCTTCAGAATTAGTCGAAGTCAAGGGTGGCAAGGGGCCGCCCCGGAAGATCGTGTTTCCCAGAACTCCCAGAAGCAATATTGATCTGAATGGTTTCCTGGGAGTTTGGAACTTCGCCGATGAGCACGCCCGATTTCTTTCGCAGCCGCCTCGACACCATGATCGATCT
>NZ_LFJJ01000346.1 GCF_001189365.1 Candidatus Burkholderia verschuerenii
GTACTTCAAGCTCAAATGGATGCTATGGCCCTAAGGAATGAAGAAAAGAGAGAGTCCTTCGAAGCCAAGGTGTTTGAGAGATTAGACACACTTCAAGCAAAAATGGAGGAAATGGAAGAGAAGGAAGATCAAATAGGGGTGACCATATGTAGGCTTGTTCAAGGCGAACTAACGGAGACGGAGGAAAGTATTATGAAGAGGCTTGAACAACGCTTGAAGGTCCATGAGGAGCAAAGTGTCAAAAGATTTGAGGAATACTCCAAGAGAACCACACATGCATTTGAAAAGTTAGAGTCTCGGGTGGAGAAAATGCTTAAGCAATGTGAAGGACCCAGGATTGAAGCGGTGGTTTGCCAAGTGCAAAGATTGGAGTATCGAATGGAGACCGAAATGCGGCAACTCTATCACGGCATGTACCGAGCTCAAGGCCGATTCAATGAAAGTGATAGCGATGACGACCGTGATGAGCGCATCCATCTCTTTGAGGAGCTTCCGGGACACGTTGATGAATCCGATGAAGAAGATGCCGAAGTTGAAGGCTTGGAAGAGAATTGTGAGCCTACTTCTCCCCTAACAAGTGCCAATGATGAAAATGAATGGGTTCATGAGCACTCAATTGACTTAAAAGGCACAAGAGAAGGGGATCACATCGCTTGCCCATCGGGTGAAGAAGGAACCAACTCCATTGGTGCGGAAATGCCTAGCCATCGAGAAGATGCTTCATGGCTACCTAACGATACACCTCGTCCTTCATGCGAATTGGCATGTACCCCACAAGTCAAGGCTTGCTTTGGAGTGTTGGGGGCTAGATCTTCAAAGGAAAAATCACATGAAGACTCGAGTGGTAAAGAAGAAGAGCATACGGGGAGCTTTGAAGCACAAGAGAGGAATAGCACAAGTAAAGGGCAAGTGGTCACACAAGTATGGGTCCCGAGAGGCACACTTGAAGTCATAGAACTTTTCAACATGACGGAAATCAAATTGGGGGAAAAATCCGGTGTGTCACACAAAGCCAAGAAGAAAAGAAGAAGAAGAAGAAGAAAGTCCTCCAATCCTCAAGGTGTTGATGGTGGATCTTGTGAAGAAAGGGTCAAGTCGGGCTAACGACTCTAAACAAATGCACTCGTTGGGAGGCAACCCAAAATAGTATCCTTTTAGTATCCTTCTTCTTTATTTTTGTATTTTGTAGTCATTTAATTCTCTTTGTGTTTCTTGCATTAGTTTACATGTTTAGGATGCATTTAGATCATGTAGAGTACTTAGAATTGGGATTAGAATGCTGTGAAATGAGTTTGAAATGAAAAAAATACGTGGAAAAATGGACTGTCTAGGTCCGCTGCGGTGGACCTGTCCCTCCCGCCGCGGCGGACTTAGGCAGTTGGCGGCAATTTGGAGACTTTGAAGAGCCCGACGCGACGGACATGTCCAGTCCGCCGCGGTGGCGTGAGGCAGGCGATTTTTTTAAAAAAATTGGGCCATTGTCTCACTTGCACACTAACACACACTCCATTGTAGCTCCATTCCCACACTTAGCACACACCACACTTCATTCTAACCCCACATCTTTAGTTTAATCTTGGCACATAAGATCATCAACACTTCATTCTCACTTCAAGGAGCATCTCAAACCCCATTTTTTGCACTCAATCACAAGGAAACTAAGGTAAGAGTTTACTATTCATCATCTTCCTCACTAGCACCTTGGTTGAAAATTGCGAATTGTGGGTTGACAAATGCTTTGATTGTGCTTAAATATGTTACTTGTGATTGGGATTTTGCTACTTGATTGAAATTTTTTTTGGGGGGGGGGGGGTTTAATTTT
>NZ_LFJJ01000347.1 GCF_001189365.1 Candidatus Burkholderia verschuerenii
CGTGCAGATAGGCGTGCGGGGCGTAATTGAGCGGAGACCCCGGAACTTCGAGGCGCTGCAAGACGAGAAGGTGTTGAGACTACCTGGTTTGTAATGGGAGAGATGCATTATGAAACTCGGTCGTGCAAGTGCTGAAGAAGCACGACATTCTGCTGATCTCCGACGAAGTGGTGTGCGGCTTCGGTCGTCTCGGTTCGAAGATGGGCGCGCAGCATTACGGTATCAAGCCGGATCTGATCACGGTCGCTAAAGGCCTGACGAGTGCTTATGCGCCGCTGTCGGGCGTGATTGTCGGAGAGAAGGTGTGGGACGTGATCGACAAGGGCTCGCAGGAGTATGGTCCGATGGGACACGGCTGGACGTATTCGGGTCATCCCATTTGCGCGGCCGCCGCGCTTGCGAATCTAGACATTCTCGAACGCGAAAACCTCACGCAGAATGCCGCCGATGTCGGCGCATATTTACAGCAGCAGTTGCATGCGGCGTTCGACGCGCATCCGCTCGTCGGCGAGGTGCGTGGCGCGGGCATGCTGGCCGCACTGGAATTCATGGCCGACAAGGAAGGGCGCAAGCCTTTCGATGCCGCGCTCAAGGTGGGGCCGAAGGTATCGGCGGCCGCGCTCGAACGTGGCGTGATCGCACGCGCGATGCCGCACGGCGATATTCTCGGCTTTGCGCCGCCGCTCGTCACGACGCGCGCGGAAGTCAATGAGATCGTCGGCATCGTCAAGCAAGCGGTGGATGCGGTCGCGAATCAGGTCGTCGGTTCGGCTGTGACGAGTTGAGGAATGATGGTTGCTCGCCTTATCGTGCCTACACGAAGGGAGAGCAACCATGAATGACGAAGAGCGGAAGAGCACGGATAAGCCCTTGGGCGACGCGGGTAGCGGCGCGAGCGGCGGCGGGTCGTTCGGTAATGAGCCGGGACCGGGCGCGGCAACGGGCGGCGATCCCAAACAAGGCGTGCGCAAACCGAATGCGGCTGAAATCGAACCGGCCAATCGTCGGCTTGACCAGCATCCGCATCAGACGGCCGAAGTGCCTTATGGATCGGGAAATCGGCCGGAGCCGTCGGGTAAGGGCGGAATGGAAGCGCAAAACCCTTCATCGAATGATGCAGGGCGAAAATAAGCAATTCTTTGATTGCGGCGAGTGTGCCGTAAGAATGCGCTGCAAGAAAAACAAAACGGCCGCTGATTGCGGCCGTTCTGTTTTTACCGGATTAACGCGTGGCGATGTACATCGTAATTTCGAAGCCAAAGCGCATATCGGTGAAGCTAGGGGTTTCCCACTTCATAGAGCCTCCTTGTGCAATAAATGGCTAGACGGATGTCAGGCCGTTTCGCGGGTCATCTCCTGCAAAAGCGCCGTGCAGGCCGCGCCCCAAATCGACGCTCTTTAATCCTAACGCGTGTTTCGTGTCTACATCATTGGAAATGACCCTTTGGGTCATTTAATTTATTTATAGTGGCTAGCGGCATGTTCCTAAGCCGTCAGGCGCTGTAGCCGTTCTGTCAGTGTCTTGCGCGCGATCAAAGCAAGGGATTACCCTAGCGCTCTTAGCCAAATGTCAGCACGGCGCCAGCCTCGCGTCATTCCACTCGCGCTGCTTCGCGAAGTACCGCGTTGGCACTATCGAAATTGCGGTCAGTCATGCGGTTAAGTAGTCTGGCCTGCAAAATTGAATTTGCCGGAATGGACCCGACGACGCAGTCTGGTGCAGACGTAAACGCACATCTCAGCCAGGTCTGCAGCGCACGAGTAGAGGTTGAGGCATGATGTTGAGCTGAA
>NZ_LFJJ01000348.1 GCF_001189365.1 Candidatus Burkholderia verschuerenii
CTTACCCGGAACAATGGACTCCAGTCGTCCCCATATCTCATCGGTCAGCAACATTCGACTCATCTTGATCGCTTACGCAAAAGATGAGATGTAAACACATTTCTTCAAATGTGAACAGAGCCTAGGGAAAAACGCTATTTTATGCGCGATACGCCAAGCGTTGATGAAGACATGCCAGCCTGCGCGCGGGCGAATCGCTCGAAGCGCCGCTGCAAGCGGGCTTGCGCCGCATGGAGCGTGACGATTCGCGCGGCGGATCACCATCGCGGTTCGGCTGTCATGCCAGGATTTTTCGGGAGCGGGGGTGTACGGAAGAGACAGGGATGCCGTTTTCGCTCGGGACCAACGGCAAGCGCCCGAAACGAGACTGCGCATGACGTTGCGAGACAGGGCCAAGCAGCGGAGCGCAAATCGAATGGCCGATCGGCGTAAGGCAAAGCGAAAGGGCGTGCCTGGCGGTTGCATGCGCGGCCTTAGGCTTCTGTGTGCCGGTGGCGCTGGTCCGTGCGGAAAACGCGGTGGACAGTGCGCCGACCGGCAAACGTTCCGGCCGTGCAATGACCCGCAAACCCTTGCTCGCCAAGGAGCGTAGGAGTGCCCTTAGGTAATGTCAACAGTATCTTATGTCTTATATAAGACATAGTAATTTGCCAGGGGGTCTGGACGCCCGGCGCGCCTTTGTGTTGAAATGCGCGGCATGAATTCCAACCCGGCGAGCACGACGAATCCCGACGGCGGCGCATCCGCGCCCGAGCCGGCGGGCGCCCCTTCGCCGACGTTCAGCCCGCTATACCGGCAGATCAAGTCGCTCATTACGCAAGGCCTCGAGTCGGGCGAATGGAAGCCCGGCGAAATCATTCCGAGCGAAGTCGAACTGGCCGCGCGCTACAAGGTGAGCCAGGGCACGGTGCGCAAGGCCATCGACGAACTCGCCGCCGACAATCTGCTCGTGCGCCGTCAGGGCAAAGGCACGTTCGTTGCGACGCACAGCGAAGATCGCGTACAGTTCCGCTTCCTGCGCCTTCTGCCCGACGACGGCGACGCTCATCCTCACATCAGCCGCCTGCTTGAATGCAAACGCCTGCGTGCGCCGGCCGAAATCGCGCGGCAACTCGACCTGAAGCCCGCCGACCCCGTCGTTCTTATCAAGCGTTTATTGCAGTTTGATGGCGTGACCACCGTCTTCGACGAGATCTGGCTTCCTGGCGCGGTCTTTCGCGGCCTGACGGCCGAGCGTCTCGCGGACTACAAAGGCCCGCTCTACGCGATGTTCGAGACCGAATTCGGCACGCGCATGATCCGTGCATCGGAGAAGATCCGCGCGGTCGCGGCCGACGAAACCGTCGCGCAATTGCTTGACGTGGCTCAAGGGTTTCCGCTTCTTTCAGTGGAGCGCGTGTCCTATACGTACGGCGATCGCCCTGTCGAGGTGCGGCGCGGCTGGTACGTGACGACCGGCTACTACTATCAGAATGACTTGAGTTGAACGAAAGGACGATGGGCTTTGCGCGAATCGGCGAACGATCGCGCAAGGCGCTCGAATATGCGATTTTCGCGAGAAAAACAATAGTGTCTTCTGCGGCGTTTCGCTGCAGCGCGAAATGAAAAGGCGCTAGAATCGCGGGTTAGTGTTATCACCAGTTGGGGTCTAGCATGGCTGAAGCCGTAAAAAAACCAAGGCCCGAGTACCGGAACATCGGGATCGGCCAACTCGCGCAATACCGCTTGCCGCTCGCAGGGAAGGTGTCGATCCTGCATCGTGTCAGTGGC
>NZ_LFJJ01000349.1 GCF_001189365.1 Candidatus Burkholderia verschuerenii
GCGCGCGCGCGCCTTCGATCGAATCGACATAACGGCGCGTCGCGCTCGCCACGCCCGACAGCAGTTGCAGAAAGTTTAGGCCGTTGCGCTCCGCCGTCAGCAGCGAGCGCGCCGGGCCGTGCAGCAGCACGACGGGCGTATTCGCCGCCATCCGGTCGCCTTCGCGATACTGCCATTCCACTTCGATCGACGGATCGACGCGCCGCATCACCTCGTCGAACCACGGCGCGCCGCACAGCACCGCGTCCTCGCGCACGATGATGCGCGCCGTGCGACGCACATCGGCCGGGACGAGACGGCCGGTGTGATCGCCGCCGCCGACATCTTCCGCGAGCGCATCGACGACATTGCGTGCCAGCGCGTCTTCGAACGCGTCGCCGTATTGCGCGCGGACTTCTTCGAAAATCGTCATCATGCGGGTCCTACGTGGGTGAACAATGAACCGTCTTTCGCGAGATCGCCGCTCGCCTGCACGCGGCGCTTGTGACGCGCGGCGAAGTCCAGCATGCGGTCGATCGGCACGCGCGCGCGTTCGCCAATGGCTGCATCGACGTGAATCTCGTTGTGGCCGCGTTCCAGCACGTCGGCGAGATTGGCGAGGCCGTTCATCGCCATCCACGGACAATGCGCGCAACTCTTGCAGGTCGCGCTGTTGCCGGCCGTCGGCGCGGCGATAAAGGTCTTGCCGGGTGCGGCGATCTGCATCTTGTGCAGAATGCCGAGGTCGGTCGCGACGATAAAGCGCTGCGCGTCGAGTTTCACGGCGGCGTCGATCAACTGCGTGGTCGAACCGACGACATCCGCGAGCTTGACCACGCCTTCCGGCGATTCCGGATGCACGAGAATCTTCGCGTCGGAATATTCGTTACGCAGCAGATCGAGTTCGATGCCCTTGAATTCGTCGTGCACGAGACACGAGCCTTGCCACAGCAGCATGTCGGCGCCGGTCTTCTTCTGAATGTAGCTGCCGAGATGGCGATCCGGCGCCCAGAGGATTTTCTCGCCGCGCGCATGCAGATCGGCGACGATTTCCAGCCCGATCGACGACGTGACCATCCAATCCGCGCGCGCCTTCACGGCGGCGCTCGTATTCGCGTAGACCACGACCGTGCGGTCGGGATGCGCGTCGCAGAAAGCGGAGAATTCGTCGGCGGGACAACCGAGATCGAGCGAGCAGGTCGCGTCGAGATCGGGCATCAGCACGCGCTTGTCGGGGCTCAGGATTTTCGCAGTCTCGCCCATGAAACGCACGCCCGCGACGACCAGCGTCTTCGCCGCGTGATCGCGCCCGAAGCGCGCCATTTCCAGCGAATCGGCGACGCAGCCGCCGGTTTCGTCGGCGAGTTCTTGCAATTCGGCATCGACGTAATAATGCGCGACGAGCACTGCCTGCTCGCGTTCGAGCAGCGCGCGAATGCGCTCCTTCAGCGCACGCTTTTCTTCCAGCGACGGCGTGTCGGGCACCCGCGCCCACGCCTCGCCGATGCCACACGTCAGGCCTTGCGGCCGGTCGTACTCGATGCTTCTGATCGCTTCCATGTTACGGTCCCTGCCTCCATGCGAACGACAACACGCGAAATCCGGCCGCCAAATCGGGATAGGGGCAGGCCTCGCGGCTCGACCCCTCCCACACCACCGTGCGTACGGGTCCGTACACGGCGGTTCGGATCAGTTGATCGGCGCTGGACCGACCGACGGCAGGCCCAGCGAACGGAAGTAACGATTGGACAACGCCTTGCTCAATG
>NZ_LFJJ01000350.1 GCF_001189365.1 Candidatus Burkholderia verschuerenii
CGTAATAGACCGGGGGCGGGGGCGGTGCATAGTAGACCGGCGGCGGTGCGACGTAGGCGGGCGGGGCATAACCAAAACCAATCCCAACTGTCACGTGCGCTGACGCGTTGATGCACGCACCGGACAAACCCATGCCAAGCAGTGCGCTCAACAAAGTTGACATTCGGTTGGCACGAACGCCGAGACGCTTGATGTCGGTGGAGCAGACCATGACAACTCCTATTGATCTGAGTGAGCTATCAACGCCTCGCGCCTTGCGTCCGTGGACATGAAAGATGTAAGCATGTGTTGCGAATGAATGCCTTCGGGCCGCACGGTTATCAGCAAATGGCGCCTTAATCGTTTCCGCCAGTGTCGTCGGATTTGGGCCGACGATAGAAGGAGGCAGCCTCACGCAGCATCCGCTGTTTTTCCGCCTGAACGTAGATAGACGTCGTTTGTAGTGACGCGTGCCCGAGGATCTTCTGCACCACGTCGAGCGGCACCTCTTCGGCGGCCGCGAGCGTGCCGAAGGTGTGAAGGAACGCATGCGGCGACGTGCTGGCCAGCAGTTTGATCTCGTCCAACGTAAGATCCGTCATGCCTTTGATCAGGCGTTTTCTCGCCCATTCGACCATGAAGTTGATCGTATCCGCGTGATAGGCCAGGGGTGCGCCATCCGCGTGCTTTTTTCGCGCTTCCTTCCCCGGTGGAATAAAAATCGGTGCGAGAAGAGGGCCGGTGGTTCCACTGTGGAAGTCCTCGCCGCGATCCCGCCAGTGCGCAGTCAGCGCGGCGATGGTTGCCGGGCTCACTGGAACCGTTCGCTCTTTCTTTCGTTTCCCGATCACCTGCAATTGCCACACGACCTCCACGCCGTCTCCGTGTGTGGTCGGTGCCAGGCGTTCTCTTCGAGCCGACGCAAGCTCCTCGCGTCGAAGTCCCGAATCGGCCCCTAACAGCAACGCCACGCGCACCGAACGCCAATAGCGCGCATCCTCGCGCTGACATTGGTCGTCGATGAAGCCTCGCATGCGCTCCCACAAGTTGGCGGGGAGGGCGCGCTCGACATGAAGCTCGCTTTCACGCTCAATGCGGACGAGATCCGAGATGACCGTCCAAGGATTTCTTGCCAAATAGCGGACGTCCACCAGCCATGCAAAGGCCGCACGAAGAGTGCGCACCGCATATCGCTGACTTTCTGAACTCAGTCCGCTCGCCGAAAATGGCCGCCAGCGACCGCTCGCACGCGACTGTCGCGAACCAACGAAAGCCGGCGAGGGGGCATTGAGGAAGTCGCGATACACCTCGCAATCGTCAGCCAGTAGAGAACCAACGGCTTACGCCTGACGGTCACGGCCCAGAGAAGGAACCGCTCGAGTTCCTTGGTATAGGCGCGCAAGGTCTTCGGCTGCTCGCGGTAGCGATGTAGATAGACACGAACCGCCTCGAGGTCGTTGTGCGCCGTGATGTATGGAAAGCTGGCGTGGCGGTTGAGGCCGGACTCGCCCGCCAGTTCGCTAGGTCATGTTCACATTTAAGAGCGGCCCGAAGGCAGACACGATGGAGACAAAGGTGAGGTAGCTGTGGGCGAGTTTGTCATATCGAGTGGCGACGCGACGAAAATGCTTGATACGCTTAAATAGTCGGCCCTTCAGAATTAGTCGAAGTCAAGGGTGGCAAGGGGCCGCCGGAAGATCGTGTTTCCCAGAACTCCCAGAAGCAATATTGATCTGAATGGTTTCCTGGGAGTTTGGAACTTCGC
>NZ_LFJJ01000351.1 GCF_001189365.1 Candidatus Burkholderia verschuerenii
ACCCGGAACAATGGACTCCAGTCGTCCCCATATCTCATCGGTCAGCAACATTCGACTCATCTTGATCGCTTACGCAAAAGATGAGATGTAAACACATTTCTTCAAATGTGAACAGAGCCTAGTCTCCTGTGGGGACAACGACCAAGTTTTCGGCGCGAGCGAAGACGCGCTCGGCTGATTCAGGAGCTAAACAGGGAGGAACGAGATGGAAAGGTACGGGTTCTGTCGAAGTGGCGTGGATGCGGCGAGCCGTGGAACCCGAACGCTTCCCAGCGCTGGCATTATCCAGATCAGGTTCAAAGGGTATTTCTCACCCACGCCGCACGAAGCGTTTTGGCCGATGCAGCCAGCCGAAAACACGATGCGCAACGCAGGACCCCCGGGTTAGCAGCCGACACGTTACACCGCGGCGTGGCGTCTTGGCAACCATCCCGAAATATCAGCGAACGCCGCGGTTTCGCGCCGGATGCTTACTGCATAATGTCGGGCGCCGCGCGGTCGGGGTTTTCCCGGGCATCGCGCGGACCGCTCCCGCGCACTTCTCGCGTACCTCCTTTCGTTCTGCCCGATGCCGTTCCGCTCCGCGTGTTTCGCCTTTGCATCCCTGCAACCTGTATTGATCGCTCCGCGTTCGCGCCGGGCTTGCGCGGAGTAATGCATGTCCGCCGTTCCGCCGCCGCGTCTGCCGTTCAGTTTCCCCGACCATTTTCCATTCCGCGCGCCGCGCTCGTTCAAGGGGCAGGTCGCGCTTGCGCTCGCCGTCGTCTATCTCGTGTGGGGATCGACGTATCTCGGCATCCATCTGGCGCTCGACTCGTTTCCACCGCTGATGCTCGGCGGCCTGCGCGATCTGTTCGCGGGCATCGGGCTTTTTGCGATCGCGGTGCATCGGCGGGCGGTGTGGCCGAATGCGCGCGAAGTGCGCAATGCGGCGATCGTCGGCACGCTGCTGGAAGGGCTATCGAGCGGGATGATGGCTTACGGCATGCGCACGGTCGGCACCGGCACGGCCGCCGTGATGGTCGCGACCGTCCCGCTGTTCGCGACGGTTTTCACGGCGCTGTCGGGACGCGACGTCGCGCGGGGCGAGTGGTTCGCGGTGGCGCTGGGCCTCGTCGGCATCGTGTTGCTGAATCACGGCGATCCGTCGCCGAGCTCGACGGCCGGCACTTTCGCGATCCTGTGCGCGGCGATCTTCTGGGCGGGCGGCGCGCATCTGGCGAGCCGTCTGCCGCAGCCCACCGATCTGCTGATGTCGACGTCGCTGCAAATCGGCCTCGGCGGTCTGATCGCGACGGTCATCGCGCTCGCATCGGGCGAGCGGATGACGCAGCTCAACGTGGGTGCGGGCGCGTCGTTTCTGTATCTCGTCGTGATCGGCTCGATGGCCGCTTATGTCGCGTATAACTTTCTGATCCGCAACACGAGCACGATCGTCGCGACGAGTTGCCTGTATGTGAATCCGCTCGTCGCGGTGGCGCTCGGCGCGCTGTTGCTTGGCGAGATCGTTACGCAATGGACGCTTATCGCGACGGTGGTGATTTTGCTGTCGGTGGGGTTGTCGTTCTGGTTTGATTATCGGCGGCGCGGGTTGGCGTGAGGGTGATTCGCAGACGAATCGGCATAGGGGCGGCCAGCAAGCTGGCCGGTCCCCTGCCACACCACCCTGCCACACCACCCGGCGTGCGGGTCCGCACCGGGCGGTTCGGGAAGTTGAGGTTATGTGAGGCGAGGCATGC
>NZ_LFJJ01000352.1 GCF_001189365.1 Candidatus Burkholderia verschuerenii
GCATTCTTCATCCATGGCCTGATCGGCGCTTTGTCGTCAAGCACTCAAGGTAGGAGCCCGGTGCCTAAATTGGGCACGCCGGGATCTGTGCGGGGGGTGTTCAGTAATGGACATCCCTACCGCAATCGGCGCTTCGATCGATGCCCACGGCATGCGATTGGCCAGCACAGCGAGCGGGTGAAGTTGATCAATCATGCTGTCCAAGCGGCTGCGAAAGAAATCGGGCGTGCTCATCGGCGAGGTTCCAAACTCCCAGGAGACCATTCAGATCAATATCGCTTCTGGGAGTTCTGAAAAACACGATCTTCCGGCAACCCCTTGCCATGCTTGGCTTCGACTAATTCTGAAGAACTGACTAATGACTTGGTTGATACAGTAAGTGCATTCGACAGATCTGCGATAACTTATCTGGGCAAAGAAGGCACAAGGATCGATCATGTCCAGGAAAATGTTTCCGTTTTCGATTATAACCACGCGCAAGCGCCCCGTTTTGCTATTAGAGCTGGATACAGTTACGCTTTACTGGCTCGGAATGCTGGAAAAGTCAACGTCAAAGTGTTTTCGGAAGATGTCGTCATCAATCCGAGTAATAATAAAATTACTGTTCTCCGTTCAATGAAGGCCCGTCTGCATTAAGAAATTAAAATTCCGATCCAAATGGATGGGCACTGTACGAGTACATTTACGTCCGATTTTGGAAAACCAAAATCATACACCCCGGTGAGACAGTTTTCCCGTCCCAGTTGCGCTGTTTTGGGCTCACTCGGGAGATACCTTTTCGCCATCTAGACATAATGTATTGGACCTGCTGCACCTCAAGCGACGCTGGTTAAGCTTGAGGCTCCAAAAAAACCAAAGGCTCAGAGCCGCAATTGAGAAGAGCAGGTCGCGAAGCAGTTTAGCAAGTTCGTTGGGTTGGATGTGCACAAGGCAACGATTGCGGTTTCTGTGGCCGATGCGAACGGAGGGGAAGTTCGTTACGTTGGCGAGATTGCGAATACGCCGGAGGCGATCGAAAAGCTGGTTCGGCAGTTGAGAAAGGGAGACGCGCATCTTTCGTTCTGCTATGAGGCAGGGCCGTGTGGATACGGGATTTACCGTAAGCGCGCAGAAATCGACGTCTAGCAGTCGGGGATCTGACCGTGCAGGCTATGTCCACTGATTTTTTTACCCATCGCCCCCGCACGGATCCGTAAGTGCAGAATTACTGCATACGGCTCTTGCCAAAGGTGTTGACGCGAAACCGCTCGGTCGGGTAACCGCTCGGTCCCGTGGGAATGGACGATTTCTTGAACGGGAACCGCGAGATCTCCGGACCGCCCTCGCCAGCCGGGCGATGGGTCGCATGGTGAAGGCTGGGAGCCGTAGGCCATGATGTACGGTCCGGAGAAGTCAGACCTGCTCATAGTACCAGGGAAGCCGGCGAACAAAGCGGCATCGGTCGTGGCGGAGTTGGTGGAGGGAAGGAGCGTGACCGAAGTGAATGCGATGCATGCAAAGCATGGTCTGGACGCAGAGCTGGGTAGCCGTGTCACAGGCGCAGAGTCGCATACGGGAAGCAGTCAACAGAAACAGGAAGGAGAAACTGACATTGAACCGCCCCGGCTTTGTCGGAGACCGCCGAGTTTGGCGCTACGCCGCGCGAGCGGAAAGCACCGGATTCCGATTGTACGCTTCCTCTGCCTCCGCCGGCGACACGTACCCAAGCGGGCCGAGCA
>NZ_LFJJ01000353.1 GCF_001189365.1 Candidatus Burkholderia verschuerenii
GTGCTTTTATGTAGGTTTTTGGTTCTGTCATATGTTGAAGGACACTTTTAAATTCCATGTGTTTTAGTTTTCGGTGATTTTGTTCTAGTTCTATGTCACTTTAGGTTTAATATATTTTTGTGTTTCTTTTAGACAGTGTGCCTTGTCTTATGTTTAAAGTTGTGGCTGTAACCCTGTGAGTTCATATATGCTGACTATTGGCTGGGCAATATTTATGGCTGAATTTTAAATTGAACATGTGCCGAGATATTTTGCCAACTGTACTTTGTTCTATAAACTGATTGGATATTTTTTCAGGTACATTATGGCTCGTGCACGAAAGAGGCGACAGACAGATCCCTCGACCAGTCAACAGGAGGAGCTACTCGTAGGAGTACGAGAAGCCATGGCCGATTACAAAAAGAAAACGATGGTGGAGGAGAGAGGACTCAAGATCGAACCCCCCCTGCACGCATACATAGAGAGATACAGCTGGCAGGCATTCGCCGGCCGTGATAGGCTCCGCCCAGGCGATCATAACCTCATTTATGAGGTCTATGCGCGCCTACAGGTTGAGAAGGAGAGGGAGATGACTATCGATGGACACACGGTAGATTTCTCCGCGAGGGCAATCAATGCCTTCTTCGACCTGCCCAATTTTGGAGTTAACTACGATCAACGGCAGGTTGATGAGCGGGACATCTACCGTGAGCTGACGGGGCAGGAGCAGAGACAGGCAGACTGGAGACACATTCGCAAGTCCGAGCTGCGAGCGAAGGCCAGACTGATCAACCATTTTGTCAGGAGCCGTCTGATGCCCACTTCATCGAATCCGGAGGTGCTGAAGATGCGAGCTCACCTGATATATGCTATCAGCACCGGAGTCGCAGTCAATGTGGGCCGAGTCATCAGCGATCAGATGGTGGTGGCGACAAAGACGTCGAAGTCCAACTTATCTCTTGGCTTCCCGAACCTTATCACGGCCATGTGCGTCAAGGCAGGGATCCGACCCAGAGGAGATCCAGCCACGTTCATTCAGCTGATGTCGGATCTCCGATTCGAGGCCATCAAGGATAGGCAGCCTGACCCACTGCAGCATGAGTCGCCACCGCCATCACCTCCGCCACATCATCAGACACTCCCACCTCCATCACCGCCGCCGTCTCCGCCACATGAGCAGCAGCAGCACGACTCAGAGCAGCCTGAGCCCGAGACTGTGAGAGAGCAGCGATATCTACAGCTCCGCGAGGACATCGACACCCTCCGGACACATGTCGACGACGGCTTCCTCCAGATCCGGTCCGAGCTCCAGTCGCATCAGCAGCAGATGGAGCACTTCATGCAGACCATCTTGAGTCGACTGCCACCACAGCAGCCACCCCAGTAGTCAGCCGCAGAGACATTCAGGGAGGCCACTGTCTTGTTTTGCGTGCCAAGTGCACGATTTTGTAGTTTACTTGTTTTATGATTTTTAGTTAACTTTACTTTCGTTATGACCTAATCTTTAGTTTGTTTATAATTTAGTTTATTTTCTAATGTTTGTTTGTGGTATATTTTGGTAGTTATTTACGTTAAAGTCCAAATAATTAAGTCACCACTACCATTAATCCTTCAACTGGAAATTAAAATAGAGACCTTGAAAAATGCACTTACATGTAAATTTCACATTTTTGCTATATCATAATATACTAAGCCTTCACTCATCCCAAGGGTAGATACATGTTTAAAAGCATTAGGG
>NZ_LFJJ01000354.1 GCF_001189365.1 Candidatus Burkholderia verschuerenii
CTCCACGCTTCCTCCCCACGGTCGGTCGCCCTTCCGCAGTTGCGCTTCACTTCGCTCGCTGTGGTCAACTTGCCGCGCGACTTGCACCCGCAAGAGTGCGCCCATGCTGGGCGCACAAAAAGGGCCATCGTGAAACGATAGCCAAACGGCTACATCCGGTCGGATTTATGCGTCTTTACCGTCGCTCGGCTTAATAACGATTGACACACTTTGCGACGTCGACGCATAGGCCGATGTGCTTGACTTCCCGCTGCCGCCTGACACAACCGATTCAGCCAACATGCTTCGTTCAATTTTTTGTATTTTATGCATTCCTCATTTCTTTAGTTAATAAAGGTGACCGCTGCACTCTTCGATACGCACATTTTTTCCGTATGAGAACGTGCGCTTTTTAGTTATACGTGAAATCCACGGTCGCCGTCGAACTCACGGTACCACCACTTGTCATTGCCCCGAGCCGATAGAACTGCGTCACCATCGGAATGGTCATCGAGCCCGATGCATCAACGGCGCCTAGAGATGAAGCCGTATTGAGCGCCAGAGGCGTGCCAGTCGAGGCACCGGAAGAGGCGGCCTTAAGCAGTTGTATACCCACTTGCACAGCCGCGCCGGTATTTTTCAGTACGCTGCTTACTGTACCGCAAATTGCGGTACGCGCTTTCATCACTTCTCGACGCTAGTAACGTCAGCTAGTACTTAAGCACTAGCCGATGCAGTTGCGCCATTGGTGATCTTGATGCTGATACTGGAGCCCTGTCCTGCGCCAAGCGTTGCACCAGAAAGATCGATCGTCATCGGGCTGCTGGCACTGGAGCTTGCGCCCGTACCGCCTGCGACCAGCGCGTCCGACAAAGCACTGCGTTCAACCATCTGCATAATTGTCCCCTGCCTCGTTACGCCTTGGCCGATGCCGTGGCGCTGTTGTTGATCTCGAGTTGGACGGTGGAACCCGTACCGCCGATCGTCGCGCCCGAAAGGTCGATGTTCATGGGGCTGTTTGCCGTGGCGCTCGAGGTGCCCTTGCCGTCGCCGCCAGAGATCTGGGCTTGTGCCAGCATGTTGCGTTCGATCTTTTGCATTTTCGTATCCTTTGAGTGTTAGGCGGTGGCCGTTGCCGTTGCGCCGTTATTGAGCTCGAGCTCGACACTACCGTTGATCGTTGCACCGGAGAGATTCAGGTCCATCGGGCTGGTCGCCGTTGCGTCTGCGGTACCCCTGCCCGTGCTGCCTGCGATTCGAGCTTGTACCAGTTCGTTGCGTTCGATTTGTTGCATTTTTGATCCTCCTGTAGAGTCGTTAAGTAAAAAGATTCAGTCGTCTTGGCCAATCAAGCTATGGCAAGACTGAACGGTCAGGCCGAGGCCGTCGCCGTTGCACCGTTGTTGAGCGTGAGCGAGACATCAGTGATCGTCGCGTTCGACAGATCCAGCTTCATCGGGCTGTCCGCCGTTGCGGTAGCCGAGCCCTTGCCTTCACCACCCGAAATTTGAGCGTGTGCGAGCACTTCGCGGTCGATTTTTTGCATGATGCTTCCTTCGTTAAAAAGACTTTCTTTCAGCGTTCGGCACGGTAAGGCCCCGAACTTTCCTACTAGGCTCTGTTCACATTTGAAGAAATGTGTTTACATCTCATCTTTTGCGTAAGCGATCAAGATGAGTCGAATGTTGCTGACCGATGAGATATGGGGACGACTGGAGTCCATTGTTCCGGGTAAGC
>NZ_LFJJ01000034.1 GCF_001189365.1 Candidatus Burkholderia verschuerenii
GGCTTACCCGGAACAATGGACTCCAGTCGTCCCCATATCTCATCGGTCAGCAACATTCGACTCATCTTGATCGCTTACGCAAAAGATGAGATGTAAACACATTTCTTCAAATGTGAACAGAGCCTAAGCTTCGTCGCTGCCGGACGCAAGCTCGGCGTATCCGCATCGGCGGTGGGAAAGACGATCGCGAAACTGGAAGGGTCACTCGGCGTGCGGCTGTTTCATCGAACGACGCGGCGGGTTACGCTCACCGACGAAGGGCGACTCTTTCACGAAAGCTGTGAGAGGATCCTCGGCGAGTTGCGCGATGCGGAGGCGATACTGTCGGAGGCTGCTCAAACGCCCCGTGGCAGGCTGCGTGTGAGCCTGCCGATAATCGGCTACCGCTTCCTGCTGCCGGTATTGCCAAGATTCAACGTGCTCTATCCCGATGTCGAACTGGACCTCGATTTCAACGACCGGCTCGTGGATGTAGTGGAGGGCGGCTTCGACGCGGTTATCCGCAGTGGCACGCTCCGACTCCAGCCTCATGTCGCGCCGGCTTGGCCCGTTCCGATTCATGCTGTGTGCGTCGCCTGATTACGTGGCGCGAGCCGGCTCGCCGCAGTCGCTCGCTGAACTGGCCATGCACGACTGTGTGCGCTATCGTTTTCCGACGACTGGGAAGTTGCAGCCATGGTCGATTGCATCGGATGGCAGTGAACCGCCGAACCTGCGCACTGTGATGACCTGCAACAACATGGAAGCACTCCGCGGCGCGGTCGTCGCGGGGTTCGGTATTGGCTTTATGCCGGACTTCCTTGTCCTCGACTCACTCGCAAGTGGCGCGCTAGTCCCGATGCTGGACGGGCATAGCATCGTGCCTGGTCAGTTCTCGATCCTGTGGCCGTCGAGCTGGCAACTCTCGCCCAAGCTGCACGTGTTCGTTGACTTCCTGTGCGAAAACCTTTTTTCGGAATGCCGAGAACCATCAGTATGGATCCGAAGCAGTGAAAGCTGACGTTGCCGCAACTGGACTACGAAGGTCGAGAGTGGCCAACAGTTGCCTAGCGGAAGTGCGCGGACGACAGTAGACGGATTCCGGCGCACTCTAGCCGTTCGCCGCAGCTTTTGAACGGTCACTCTACTATCTCGACATCCAGCCAATTCCTTCTCCTGTGAACGCGAGCCGCCGCCAGATCACGTCGCGTTGCCACATCGATTGCGCACACAGACGCAGAACGGCGGCGTCATGCACGTCCGATGCCGGAACATCGGATCCATTCGAATACTCCCAAGCCCGCATAACAGGTATTCGAGCGCCCGCCAATCGCCTCCACTACCCTCAAACCTCGTCGGCGAAAAACCACCGACGCCTACCCAAAAAAAGCACAACAAAAACAAGCTAGCAGAAGACAAGGATGGTCGATAACTCGGATATCCGGCGCATCGCATGGTCGAGCGCGATCGGCGCGACGCTGGAATGGTATGACTTCTTCATTTTCGGATCGGCCGCCGCGCTGATCTTCAACAAGCTGTTCTTTCCCGCGTTCGATCCGGTGGCCGGAACGATCGCATCACTCGCCACCTTCGCGATCGGCTTTATCGCGCGGCCGCTCGGCGGCATCGTGTTCGGACAATTTGGCGACCGCATCGGCCGCAAAGCGATGCTCGTGATGAGCCTCACGATGATGGGCGGCGTGACGTTTCTTATCGGCCTGTTGCCGACGTATTCGCAAGTCGGCGTCACCGCGCCGCTGCTGCTGACGTTTCTGCGCTTCCTGCAGGGCTTCGCGGTGGGCGGCGAATGGGGCGGCGCGACGCTGATGGTCATCGAACATGCGCCCGCGAAAAAGCGTGGCGCATTCGGAAGCTGGCCACAATGCGGCATTCCGGCCGCGTTATTGCTCTCGATCGGCGTGATGGCGCTGACGACATCGGTGATGTCGGCCGATCAGTTCACCGCGTGGGGCTGGCGTATTCCGTTTCTCGTGAGCGGCGTGCTCGTCGTGTTCGGCATCTTCCTGCGACGCAGCGTATCGGAGTCGCCCAGTTTCAAGAAGCTGCAAAAGGCGAACGCCAAAGACCGTCTGCCGATCGCGACCGTGCTGAAGCACGAAAAGCGCAAGACGGTCGCGATCATCGCGGCGCAGGCGGCGGAAAATACGAGCTTCTATGCCATCGTGGTGTATTCGCTCGTCTATCTGACGCAGGATCTGCATGTCCCTCGGCCGCTCGCGTTGCGTGCGCTGATGATCGGCGCGTTTCTGCAAACGATCACACAGCCCATCTTCGGCGCCCTCTCGGATCGCATCGGCCGCAAGCGCGTATACATGGGCGGCATGATTTTCATCGGCCTCTTCATCTTTCCGTTTTACGCGATGCTGCACACCGCGAGTTTCCCGATGATTGTCGCGGCCATTTCCATCGCGCTGATCGGGCAGGGCAGCACGCAGGCCACGCAACCGAGCCTGATGGGCGAGCAATATGCGGCGTCGATTCGCTACAGCGGCGTCTCGGTCGCCTATCAGTTCGCGACCGTCATCTGGAGCGGCCCGACGCCGATCCTTGCCGCGCTGCTGGTGGGCTGGGCCGGCAGTTACTGGCCGCTCGCGGCGTATATCGTGCTGGCGTCGGTGATTTCGGTGATCGGCATCACGCAGTTGCGCGAAGCGGCGGGACAGGAACTCGGGCTCAAGGAGCCGACGCCGACCGACGACGATGCCGCCCGTCAGACCGCGGCGGTCGCCTGATTCATCCGATCGAGTGCGCATCGGATATTGATAAGGAAACCAAATCAAATGATTCGTTTCAAGATCGGCAAGGTGACGGCGACGCTCGTCGAAGAGATGGTCGACCATTCATTCGAGTTCCTGCGATTCTTTCCGCTGGCAACTGAAGAAGCGCTGGCGGAGAACCTGTCCTGGATGGCGCCCGGACATTACGATGTCGCGAGCAAACGGCTTCTGCTCAGCATGCATTCGTGGCTGCTGGATACGGGCAAGCACAAGATCCTGATCGACGGCTGCGTGGGCAACGACAAGAATCGGCCGGGCCGTCCGGACTGGTGCGGACTGAACACACCGTTTCTGGACCGGCTCGCGGCGGCGGGCGCAACGCCGGACGACATCGATTTCGTGCTGTGCACGCATCTGCACGCGGACCACATCGGCTGGAATACGCGGCTCGTCGGCGATTGCTGGGTGCCCACTTTCTCGCGCGCAAAGTACGTATTCTCGCGGCGTGAACATGAATTCTGGGAGGCGAAGTGCGCGGTCGATGCCGACAAGGGCGGACCGCACCTGATCGCGTATCGGGATAGCGTTTTGCCGGTGATCGAAGCGGGTCAGGCGATGATTGTCGACGACTATGCCGAGCTCGCGGATTGCCTCACGCTCGAACCGGCGCCCGGCCACACGCCCGGTCATATCGCGATCTGGCTGCGCTCGGGCGACGCGCGCGCGGTCTTGACGGGCGACATCCTCCATCATCCGATTCAGGTGCAATTCCCGCAGTGGAGTTGCTTCGGCTGTATCGATCCGGTGCAGTCCGCCGAAACGCGCAAGGCCGTGTTGCGCGCCACGTGCGAGCATCGCGCGTTGCTGTTGCCGGGCCACTTCATGCCGCCGCACGCGGGATACATCGACGAGGCGCTCGATGGTTTTGCGCTGCGATTCGCGACTAGCGAATAGCGACCGTCGCGCGCAAGCACGTCACGTTTCCGCGCACGGTCGTCGAGGAAGCTCGATCAACCAAACGGACGTTTCATCGATCGCAGTCACGCCAAGCGCGCGTTCTCCGATGATCGCCGCGCCGTCGCGTGGCGCAAGGTCCACATCGTTGACGCGGATTCGTCCTGTCGTCGTGACGAGGTACGCCATGGCTTCCTCTGCTATCGGGTGAACTTCCGTCTGGCCCGCGTGCAGCATCGCGCCCATGACGCGCGCATCCGCATCGATCTCCAGTGCGCCATGCTCGACATCAGTCACATCGCCACTTGCGAGCACGACGAATCGCTCCGTCATCGTGATTAGGCGCATCGCCCAACGAGGTTCGACATTGCGTGAGCGCGGCGTCAGCCAGATCTGAAACAACTGGGCCGCATGGTCCTCTTCGTTGCGTTCGGCGTGCAGCACGCCTTTGCCGGCGCTCATCACCTGAATGTCGCCGGCGGCGATGCGCGCCTGGTTGCCGACGCTGTCTTCATGCGCAATGACGCCCGAACGCACGATGGTGACGATCTCGACGTTCTCATGCGCATGCATGCCGAAACCCGAATGCGGCGCAAAGGTATCGTCGTTCCAGATATACAGAGGACCGAGCGGCGCGTGCTCCGGTGGCCCGATCGAGCCGAACCGGAAATGAAGCCTTGCCTGAAGCCACGCTCGGTCGATGCGGCCAAGTGTATTGAACGGCCGATGTCGAATCACGATACCCTCGCGTGTGCCAAGTTCAGACTTGCGCCTGCCCGCCGTCGACGAACAACTCCGCGCCATTCACGAAGCTCGCATCGTCCGATGCCAGGAACAGCGCGGCCGCGGCGATCTCATTAGGGTCGCCCACACGACCCATCGGAATGCGCGAGGCGAGGTAATCGAGCAAGCCTTGCTGTTGCGTCGCATCCGGTCCCGCGAGTTCGACGAGGCCGGGCGTCTTCGTCGCGCCGGGGCTGATCGTGTTGACGCGGATGCCGCGGTCCTTGAGGTCGAGAATCCAACTGCGAGCAAAGTTGCGGATGGCGGCCTTCGAGGCGGAATAGACGCTGAAGGCTGCCGTCCCTTCGATGGTCACCGTCGAGCCGGCCAGAATCACCGATGCGCCCCGCGACAGCAGCGGCAATGCCTTCTGCACCGTGAAGAGCGTCCCCTTCACATTGCGATCGAAGGTGTCGTGATAGTGCGCTTCGGTGATGTCGCCGAGCGGCACCATCGAACCGCCGCCTGCATTGGCGAACAGCACATCGAGCCGGCCCTTCTCGCCGCGGATCTGGTCATAGAGTGCGTCCAGTTGATCGAGCTTGGACGAGTCGACGCGAACGCCGGTCACGGTGCCGATTTCCCCGATCGCGGCCACGGCTGCATCGAGCTCGGCCTGACGACGCCCGGTGATATAAACGTGCGCGCCTTCTGCCGCAAAGCGCTTGGCGGTGGCCAGGCCGATGCCGCCGGTTGCGCCGGTGACGAGTGCGATTTTGCCTTCGAGCTTGCGTGCCATGATGTTTCTCCTTGAGTCCGTTTCGTTGAGTGGTGAAGCGATGTGAGGAGAATATCGACGCGGGCATCTTTTCGAAATAGAATCGCCTGCAAACCATCATTGCAAAAATGAAATGAACCAGTTTCCGGACTTCGAGGGATTGGCGATGTTCGCCAAGGTGGCCGAAGAGGGATCGTTCGCGGCCGCAGCGAGGGCGATGGGCGTCTCGGTGGCAACGGTTTCGCGGGGCGTGGCGCGTCTGGAAGAACGGTTGGGCGCGCGGTTTTTCAATCGGACGTCGCGCCAACTGGCGCTGACCGAGTTCGGCGGAACGATCGCCGAGAAAGCGGGCGACATCTATCGTCAGGCAGAAGAAGCGGAAAGTGCCGCGCGCGAGATGTCGGTGCAGCCGCGCGGTCTGGTTCGGCTGGCCGTGCCGATGTCTTTCGGGCTGCGCTGGGTCGCGCCGCTGATGCCTGGCTTCTTCGGAGCCTACCCCGAGGTAGCGGTCGACCTGCATTTGTCCGATGCAACCGTGGACATCATCGCGCAAGGGTTCGATGCTGCGTTGAGAATCGCCGCGTTGCCCGATTCCTCGCTCGTCGCCAAGCGTCTTTGTCCTGTGTCCCAGCTTGTCGTCGCGTCGCCGGAATATCTGAAGCGCGATGGCCGGCCGATGCATCCGCGTGAGTTGGTCGGCCGGCCATGTCTCTCGTATGCCTATCGCGCGCGCAACGAAGTCTGGCGATTCGTCAACGATGCCGGGGACGAGGAGCCCGTCACGCCTGTAGGTCCGCTACGCGTGACCAACTCCGACGCCTTGCTGCCGATGCTGCTCGAGGGACTGGCGATCGCGGAGCTGCCCGAGTTCATTGCAGGCGAGTACTTCGCCGACGGTCGCCTCGAGGCCATTCTGACGGACTGGCATCTCACGCGGGGCGGACTGTACTTCGTGACGCCATCGGCCCGGGCGCGACCGGCCAAGGTGACGGCGCTGGCTGACTATCTTGCCGCGCACCTTTCGAAGCCTGCCTGGTTCCTGAACGCGTAAAGTTGCGCTTGCACGTCAGCGCTGACGTTGCATCATCATTGCGCGACTGCAACGATGATTTGCGCCTGAAGCTATTTCGCATTGCCGCGTGTCTTCGTAATCTTCTCGCACTGCCTCACGCCGCTGTTTCGTCATCGGACGAAGGCAAGGAAGACGGATGTCGGCATCACACGTGCCGACGATTGCTCACCACCACGTAAAAGGAAACGACCATGCTGTACGTGACAACGCAAGACAACGTCGAAATCTTCTACAAGGACTGGGGCCCGAAAGACGCTCAGCCCATCGTCTTCCATCATGGCTGGCCGCTGTCCTCCGACGACTGGGACGCGCAAATGCTGTTCTTCGTTCAGAAGGGCTACCGTGTGATTGCGCATGACCGGCGCGGCCACGGCCGCTCGTCGCAAGTCTCCGATGGCCACGACATGGACCACTATGCAGCGGACGCATTCGCCGTGGTCGAAGCGCTCGACTTGCGAAACGCCGTGCACATCGGCCATTCGACGGGAGGCGGTGAAGTCGCTCGCTACGTGGCGAAGCACGGTGAGCCGGCGGGCCGCGTGGCGAAAGCCGTGCTCGTGAGCGCCGTGCCTCCCCTGATGGTCAAGACGGATGCGAATCCGGAGGGCTTGCCGATCGAAGTATTCGACGGATTTCGCAAAGCGCTCGCGGACAATCGCGCGCAATTCTTTCTGGATGTGCCGAGCGGCCCGTTCTACGGATTCAACCGATCAGGGGCCACCGTTCATCAAGGCGTCATCCAGAACTGGTGGCGTCAGGGCATGATGGGCAGTGCAAAGGCGCACTACGAAGGGATCAAGGCATTCTCCGAAACCGATCCGACGACCTTCGCGCCATTACGGTGCCGACGCTCGTGCTGCACGGCGAGGACGATCAGATCGTGCCGATCGGCGATTCGGCGCGGAAGTCGATCGAGTTGTTGAAGAACGGCACGATCAAGACTTACCCCGGCTTTTCTCACGGTATGTTGACGGTCAACGCGGATATCCTTAACGCCGATCTTCTCGCGTTCGTGCAAAGCTAAAGTTTTGAAGCCCGCTTAGGCGGGTTTCTTCTGCGATCGGCCATGTACTACTGAAGCCCGTGCAATGAATAACGAAGAGCAACACGCGCTGACACGGCTGGAGAAGTTTTGCATCGGCATACTGGCCGTCATTGCGGGCATCACACTCGCCGCCGTGGTCGGCAATGCGGCATTGAACCTCCTTTTGTATCACCGGCTGACGGCGCCGGTGACGGAGGATACGAACCTCGCAGGAGGATTCGCGCTGCTCGCGCTTTTGCCGATTGGCTTGCTGCTGGCGGTCTGCACGACCGCGGGCTGTTTTTATCTCTTCCACAAGCTCAAGTAAGGCCTGTTGATGTGAGGCCGCGAATTCAAGCCTGAGCGCTCCACAAATCGTCGACCGCGCGGATCGCCAGCGCATAGCCGTTTGCACCCGCGCCGCAGATCACGGCCGTCGCGGCGACCGAAATCGTCGAGTGCCGGTATTCCTCGGAGCGTCGATGGATATTCGTGATATGCACTTCTACGACCGGACGGCGAATCAGCTTGACCGCATCGAGCACGGGAATCCGTCCGAACGAGAATCTCGCCGGATTGATGATCAGCGCCGCGTCCTGCAGAAAGGCTTCCTGTATCGAATCGATCAGCACGCTCTCGCTGTTGGTCTGACGAAACACGCAGTCGAACTCGAGCGTATCGGCGAGCGCCATGCAGTTCTTTTCGATGTCCGCGAGCGTCGTGCTGCCGTAGAGATGAGGCTCGCGCAAGCCGAGCATGTTCAGGTTGGAGCCATTGAGGATATAGAGTTTGCGGGTCATGGTGTCAGTGGTTAGCGCTGCGTTCGAGGGCTGTGTCGCGGGTTTCCCGGGACGTCGCGATCATCAGAAATGAGAGCAGATTCAGCGAGCCGCAGACCAACACGATGGCCCACGGCGAACCATGAAACGCGTTGAGCAAGGCCACGGCGACAATCGGCATCGGTCCGCCGGTGAGCAGGTTGGCGCCCGAGTACGCGAGCGCCGAACCCGTGTAGCGCGCTTCGGTCGGAAAGGATTCGGCGAACCAGACAGGCTGGATGCCGCTCTGGAATTGCGTGAAGCCGAGGAACGCGCCCATCACGGCCGCACTCATGCCGATCGAACCGTGGCTCAGAATCGGAAAGTAGATCAGGCAGCAGACCAGCGTACAGAACGAGCCGATCAACAGCGCGCGTTTGCGCCCGATCCGATCGCTGAGATAGCCGCCCACGAGCGCGCCTGCAATCGCGCAGACGTTGGCGGCCATCAGAAGCATGAAGCCGGTCTGCTTGGGCACGCCGAGGTTCTTGGTCAGATAGCTGAGCGAGAACACCACGATCAGATAGAACAGCGCCGCCGGGCCGCAGAAAAACAGTGTCAAACGCAACGCGGTACGCCAGTGAAACGTCAGGACGACGCCGAGCGGATTGGCGGCGCGCGTTTGCTCGCCGCTCTTCTTGAGCGCTTCGAAGGCGGGCGTCTCGCTGACTTTCAGGCGGATATAAATGTCCAGCAGCACGAGGACGAAGCTCGCGAGAAACGGCATTCTCCATCCGACGCGTTCGAAGTCTTCGGGCGACAGCACACTCGCGAGAACGAACAACGATAGATTGGCGAGAATCTGACTGAGCGGCGAACAAATGCCGAGCAGGCCGGAATAAAAGCCGCGCCGTCCGGCAGCAGCGTGTTCGACCGCCATCAACTGTGCGCCCGTCGATTCCCCGCCGAGCGCGAAGCCCTGAATGACGCGCAGCGACACGAGCAAGACTGGCGCGAGGATGCCGACTTGCTGATAGGTCGGCAACAGTCCCATCAGGAACGACGAGACGCCCATCACCGATACGGTGGCCAGCATCAGGTTGCGGCGTCCCCAGCGATCGCCGAGCATGCCGCAAATCACCCGCGCCGAGCGGTCGCGCGGCGAGGCCCGCCCAAAAGCTCGCGAGCGATGCCAGCAGCGAAGCGGTCGGATCGAGCGACGGAAAGAACAGCTTCGGAAAGAGCGTGGCCGCGACCACGCCGTAAAGCGCGAAGTCGAACCATTCGAGTGCGGTTCCGACCGTCGCGCCCGCGCCCGCGCGACGTGCCATCCGGTGAGTGTGGGTGTCGCGCCGGGCGGCCGCGATCTCCGAGTCAGCAAGTACCGACATGCCTGTCTCCTCTTGTTTTCGATATGTTGACGCGCCCATTGCGGCTGCGTGCAGATGCTATTGTTTGCGCTGCGCAAGCCTTGCGTTCCGCACCGGAACTGCATTTCACATCACGAAAATCGACAGTTATGTCGCTGAAAAACGGCCTCAGGATTCTCGACTTCCTCGCGTCGCAAGGCGAGGGCGTGGGCCTGCTCGCAATCGCCGATGCCTTGGGCTTGCCGCGCGGCACATGCCATCGCGTCCTGGCCGAGTTGGTCGAAGGCGGCTACGTCAGGCAACTTCACGACCACGGCCGCTACATCCTGACGATGCGCATGACGTCGAACGGACTGGAGTTTTTGAGCCTGACCGGGATCGCGGATATTGCGCAGCCGATCATCGAGCGCATCGCCGCGCGGACGGGCGAACTGGCGCGGCTATCGCTGGTGGATGGCGACGCGATCATCTGGGTCGGCAAGGCGGACGGACAGCGCACCTGCTTCCGTTACGACCCGGACATGGGTCAGGCGGCGCGGCTGTCGTGCACGTCGACGGGACACGCATGGCTGATGACGATGACCGATGAACAGGCCGTCGCGCTGGTGCTGAAGCAGGGCTTCGGACAGCCGAACGAATTCGGTCCCCACGCCCCGACGACACTCAAGGCGCTGCTGGGCTTCCTGCACGCCGCGCGCGTGCGCGGCTACGCGATGATCGACGAAGTGTTCGCGCCGCGCATGTCGGCGGTCGCGACGCCGGTGGTGAGCGGCTCGCGCTGCGTCGGCGTCATCAGCCTGGCCGGTCCGCGCGCGCGGTTGACGGCCGAGAAAATCCACGAGCACTCGGTGTTGCTGCGCGAGGCAGCCAATGAACTGGCGCAGTTGAGCAATCTCGCCGGATTCCCGAGCCGGTCGCCGCTCGGCAAGGCCTGATTCAATAAACTGCTCAAGCAAGGTCGCACTGGTGCAGAACGCGTCGCTGAAGGCGGAAAAACTAAGGCGTGCGCTCGCGGCTACCGGTAAGGTAGCAGCGGGTCTTCAAGCAGTCGATGCCGCTTGAAGCGTGCCAAAAATAATCCCAGAAGTGTGCTCACGATGAAAGCAGCCGTTGAAAGTGCCAAAGGCTACCGTCGCCTCATCCCCTCGCTGACTGCATTGGTTGAGTTCGAAGCCGTGGCGCGATTGCGCAGCTTTACCAATGCCGCAGCGGAACTCGGCGTAACGCAGGCTGCGGTCAGTCGTCAGGTCCGTTTGCTCGAGGACATGCTTGCCGTGCGTCTCCTCGACCGATTGCACAGAAACCTGATGCTCACGAAAGAGGGTGAAGCGCTGTATTCCGTCGTCTCTGAATCGATGGGAAGAATTGCCGGCGTGTTCGATCGCCTGGCAACCGGTATCGGCGAGGAAGAGTTGGTGATTGGCGCGACGGCCGCGTTCTCGCACTTCCGGCTCATGTCCAGCGTGGGAGAGTTGAAGCGCGACCGCCCGAATCTGCGCGTGCGGCTCTCCACGACCATGTTCACGGCCGACCTTAGTCATAACGAAGTCGATGCTGTCGTGCGCTTCGGCAATGGGAACTGGAATGACGGCACGTCCTATCTCATGTTCGAGGAACAGGTGACGGCGGTCTGTTCCCCGCAATTTCTGGAGAAGAATAAGACGCCACAGTCGCTTTCCGAGCTGATGACCTGCTCGTTGATTTCCGACGATCCGACGTCGGAAGGATGGCTCACGTGGGAGAAATGGTTTCGGGCGCTGGGCGAGCGACCGGGGAAGTTGAATTACGGCCTGCTCACCTCGCTCTATACCGATGCCGTGCAGGCCGCCCGCGACGGTCAGGGCGTCGTGCTCGGTTGGAACCGGTTGTTGCACAAGCATCTGGCGAGCGGAGAACTCGTCAGCGTCACCGACGCGTCTTTACCGATGAGAGATGCGTACTACGTGGTGATTCCTCACGGCCGAAGCATCACGCCGACGATACAAGCGCTGATTGAACTGCTTCGGCAGGAAGCGGGCATCGCTTGACGGTGCAATTGCTGTTCGCGTGCCTGAACGCTGACGTGGCGAATACGCGTAGACGAAAGCCATAATTTAAAGTAATGCCAAACGGAAAATAAAGCGCATTGACGATGTTTTTGCGCAATCGAATACTTGCGCCAACGCGGGACCAAACGATGTTCCGATACCTCAAAGCGTTGGAGAACGACGATGTCTGAACACCAGGATAAGCTTCGACGCGAAGCTTATCGAGTCTGCGACCAAGAGCCAGCATGAGACTGACGAGAGCGGCTTTTGTTTTCCTCGGCGTACTGTGGGGCTCGAACTTCATTTACATGAAATGGGCGACGGAGCTGATCAGCCCGATGCAAGTCGCGTTTCTACGCGTGCTGTTCGGGTTCATCCCGTTGGCGGTATTCGCCTGGCGCAAGCGCGCAATCGAGCGCACTCAATTGCGTATGTTGCCGCATTTTCTCGTCATGGCGGCTGCGGCGACCGCGTTCTACTATGTCGCCATCATCAAGGGAACGGCTTTGCTTCCATCAGGCATTGCCGGTGTCCTGGGCGGAGCGATTGCTTTGTTCACGGCGGTGTTTTCATTGCTGTTCCGAACCGAGAAGTTCCATGCGATGACGGGCGCCGGCATCGTGCTCGGCCTTGGGAAGCCGCCGGCAGCAACATCGACGTCACGGGCGTCGCCTGGCTGCTCGCAAGTTCGATGACCTTGGGTCTGTCGTATATCTACGTGCTGCGTTATCTCGCTCCCGCGAATCTTTTGCCGCTCGCGCTGGCAACATGGCAGATGGGACTGGCGCTGGTGATTCTGTCGTTCGTGACGGACTTCTCCGGCATGAGCGTGTTGTTCTCCGACTGGCGAGCAACGATGGGCGTGGTTGTCGGACTCGGCGGTCTGGGAACGGGCGCGGCCTTTCTCATTTACTACTATTTGCTCGAGAAACTCGGGGCCGTGGCGTCATCCAGTTCGAATTACCTCGCTCCGGCAGTCGCGTTGCTGATCGGCTGGGCTGCCGGAGAGCGGTTCGGATTGGTTGAAGCCATCGCAATCGTGCTGATCTTTCTCAGCATTGCATTGCTCCAGCTTGCTCAGCAACGAGCCTCTGGATTGACTGTCGAGCGTGCTTCGCGCGCGGCGGAATGCATCGACTAGCCGCGCGTCCAAGTCGCGCTATTGCTGAAGCCAGGCCTGCACCTTCTCCGGATGCGAATCGACGAACTTCTTCGCCGCCGCATTCCAGTCGTTGTTCGCATTGCCGTCGAGTTCGATTTGCTCGACGTCGGCCAGCGTCAGCTTGTAATGCTTGATGAACGCATCGGCGCGCGGATACTTCTGCGCGAACTGTTTTGATGCGAAGCCGCGAATCTGCTCGTCGCCGCCGAGCACGCCCTTGGGATCCTTCAGATATCGCATCTTGTACTTCTGCCACAACCAATGCGGACTCCATACGGTCGCCACGATCCAGCTCTTCGACTGATACGCGCGCGAGACCGCGGTCAGCATGCCGGCTTCGCTGGCGCGGACCAGGTTGTATCCCGCGAGGTCGTATTCCTTCATCGCCTTTTCCGATGCGACCATCTCGCCCGCGCCCGGCTCGATACCCTGAATCGAGCCGTTCAGCTTGCTCTTCACGTCGGGTTTGTTGAGGTCCGCGATGGATGAGACTTCGCTTTCGGGCACATAGTCCGGCACGGCCCAGCCGATCTTCGCGCCCGTGTAGATCACGCCGAGATCGTCCATCTGATCCTTGAAGCGCGCGTAATACGCCGCGTGCGTCACCGGCAGCCACGCGCCGAGCATCATGTCGACATCGCCGCGCGACACGCCTTGAAACTGGATGCCGAGATCGGCCACGACGAGCGTGACGGGCTGGTTCAGCTTCGTCTCAAGCACGTACTTCGCGGTGTAGGTGACGGCTTGCGTGTCGGCCCAGTTGGCCAACGAGATCTTGATGGGATCGGCGGCGTGGGCGGACATCGCGAAGGTGACGGCCGAGGCCGTCACGCCGAGTTGAGAGACGAAGCGTACAAAGAAGACGTTCTTCATGTGAGGTTCCCTGCGTTCTTTTCGCGATGGACGATGGATCGTGCTGTGTGTCTGAGTTACCTCTATTCTTCGGATCGTTGACGACCGGTGGTTGATGCAACGCGGCGTATCAGTCGCGCGTTGGGGCTTGAGTATTCGAGCGCATAAACGCGCTGTCAACGTGATTTGTTTTCACCGCACTATTACTTTGAGTTATGCGTGAGGGTTCCGCGCGCGTCATTCGGCGTAGCCTCGGCGCGCATAGAAGCGTTGCATCTCGTTCGGCTGCGGACGCACGCCGGTGAAGACCTCGACCCAATCCGGGATGCGCCGCATGCGTGTGGAGAAGTCCTCGTCGGCGCGCGTTGCCGCATAGCCGACCTGCACGAGATAGGTCGTGCGCGCCCGTACATCGGCGACGGACGGCTCGTAGCCGAAGCGCATGAACGTCGCGGTCAGCACGTCGATGCGTTGCGCATCGTCCTTCTGGATCAGCCGCGTGATCTCCGGCGATTGCTGCGCCCAGTTGCGGATCGCGGCTTCGAAGCGCGTGTCGAAGAGCGCGTCGTCGAACCAGCAGTCGAATACGTTCAGCATCGCCTCGCAGATGCTGTCCGCGTAAGCCTCGTTACGCCTGATCCAGTTGCCGGTGTTCTTCTCTTCCCAGCGCGTCACCAGCGCGCCGAGCAGTTCGTCGCGGTCGTGGAAAAACCAGTAGAAGCTCGTGTGCGCGAGGTTCAGCTTTTTCGCGAGCGTCAGGATGCGAACCGAATCGACACCGCCTTCCAGCAGGCTTTCGTACGCGCAGTCCAGCCACATCTCGGCTGAGCCGCGCACCGTTTCGACTGTCTGATCCATGCCCATTCCTTGATTACCCTGCCTTGGGCACGGTGTCGCGCAAGGTATCGGTCGGAAAGTCGAGATAGACCGGACCGGGATCGCCACCGTCACCTTGGGAGCGCGATACCGCTTCGCGCAGTTCCGGCAGCACGAGCGACGCCTCGCGCACCGTGCGCGCGTAACGCGTGATCGGCTTCACGAAGTCGATATGCACCATATCCTGCAACGCGCCGCGATTTTCCTGCTGACGCGGCGGAAGACCCGACAGCACGATCACCGGCGCGCGCGCCACATGCGCGTTCGCGATGCCGGTCATCGCGTTGGTCGTGCCGGGCCCGGCGGTGACCAGCGCCACGCCCGGTTCGCCCGTCAATGTGCCGTGCGCGTGCGCCATATAGACGGCGGCGCGTTCGTCGCGGACATCGACGATCTGAATGCCTTCGGCGTCGAGCCGCATCCAGATCGGCATGATGTGTCCGCCGCACAGCGCGAACACGCGCGTGACGCCCTGTGCCTTCAAAAATCGTGCGATGACGCCGGCGACCGTGTCGCCCGTCAGCGGTGGCAAGCTCATGATGCGGTCCTCGCGATTTCCTTGGTTGCGTAGTCGTGGGTTTTGGCCGCCGCGGCCGAATGCTCGGCGGGCTTCTTCTTCAGCGGCCGAAGATCGATCGCGCCGGGCCGCAGGTGCGGATCGCCTTCCTTGAAGAGACTGATCTTGTGCAGCTTCTGCGAACTCGTCGTCGGCAGTTGATCGAGGAAGAGATACCACGCGGGCGCCTTGAAATACGCCATGCGCGCCATGCAGAACGCGAGCAGGTCGCGCGCGAGTTGCTGCGGGTCGGTCACGTCCGGCGTTGGCACGATGCACGCCATCACTTCTTCCTCGCGCACTTCGTCGGTCACGGCGATCACGGCCGCCTGATGCACTTGCGGATGCTGCACCAGACACGCTTCGATCTCCGCTGGCGAGATGTTCTCGCCCGCGCGCCGGATGATGTGCTTGTGACGATCCACGAAGTAGATGCGCTTGCTGTCGTCGCGCATCACGACATCGCCGGTATGAAACCAGCCGCCTTGCCAGGTTTCGTCGGTGGCGGCTTCGTTCTTCAGATACGCGCTGAAAAAGCCCTTGCGCGGTTCCGCTTCGCTATGACGGATCAGCAGTTGACCCGGCGTATTCGCGGGCACTTCGCGGCCTTCCTGATCGACGATGATCGCCTCGATGCCCGGCGCGGGACGCCCGAACGCGCGGCTGTCGACGGCGCGCGGCTCTTCGTGATCGGTGATCAGGCGGCCGACTTCCGACATCGACCACATCTCGACCAGCGGAATGCCGTAGCGCTCTTCGAACTGCACGTGATGTTCCGGCTCGCAGCCCGCGCACAACGCGAAGCGAATGGCGTGCTGCTTCTCGCGCGGATCGAACGCGAACTTGAGCAACACGTTCGGGATGATGCCCTGAAACTGCACGGCGGTGATCTCGCATTCGGTCACGTCGCGCCACCAGGTGCTCGCGTGGAAGCGGTCGGGAAACACGAGGCAGTTGCCGGTCAGAAGCATCGCCGAAACGGAAATCGACAGGCAGTTCGCGTGATGCAGCGGCAGCGGGTTATACAGGCGTTCGCAGCCTTCACCGATCTGCATCACGCCGCCGCGCGTCACGTAGCACATGCCGAACATGTGAAAGTACTCGTTGCTCATGATGCAGCCTTTCGGCCGTCCGGTCGTGCCGGAGGTGTAGAGCAGCGCGGCTTCGGTGTCGGTGTCCGGCGTGCCGGTCGCGGCGGACGTGCGCGGAACCGGCAGCGCCTTCGGGAAGTTTTCGAGCGAGACGACGGCGGCCACGTTCTCGCAGGTGCGCGCGGCTTCGCGAACTTGCTCGATACGGCTGTCGATCGAAATAGCGAGCGACGCCTCCGAATGCGACAGCAGATATTCGATCTCGTCGTGCCGATAATCCGGATTGATCGGCACGACGCTCACGCCCAGCGAATTGAGCGCGAAGTAGTGAAACAGAAACTCGGGCCGCTGATCGAACAGAATCGCGACGCGATGCCCCAAACCGTAACCCGCTTCCTGATACGTCTCGCGCAGCGCGCTTACGCGATCGAGCGTCTCGCGCCACGTCCAGCTCGCGCCCGCCGGATGATACGCGTGCCCTTCCATCGGCGGCACCATGTAGGCGAGGCGATCGGCGAAGCGTCCGACCGCGCGTTGCAGCGAGTCGTAGAGCGTGCCGAACGTGCGCGGATCGACATCGGTTAATTCAGCCATGTTCGTGTCTCCAGTGCTTTGTTCTGTTTAGAGCGTGCTGACGAGGTGCCCGCCATCGACGGCGACGACCGCGCCCGTCATATACGCGCCCCGCCGGAAGAATGGCGCGCGATCGCTCCGCATCTGGAACTCGTCCAGTTGCGCACCGAGCAGCTGCTGTGCGATTCGGGCCAGCGCATCCATCACGTGTATTTCCCGACGACGGCCATCGTCTCGCTGCTGCACACGATGGAAGACGGCGGTTCGGTCGAAGTGGCGGCGGTGGGTCGCGAAGGCATGACGGGCGTGCCGGTTCTGACGGGCGGCGACACGATGCCCACGCGCGTGCAAGTGCAATGCGCCGGCTTCGCGTACCGCATGAGCGCGGGCGCGTTGCGCGACATGTTCGGCAAGTCCGACTTCCTGCGCCGCGTGATGCTGCTGTACATGCAAGCCCTGCTGACGCAAGTCGCGCAGACGGCTGCCTGCAACCGCCATCATTCGCTGTCGAAGCAACTCGCGCGCTGGCTGCTGATCCAGACCGACCGTTCGCCGTCGGATCAGCTCAAGGTCACGCAACAGATGATCGCCGACATGCTGGGCGTGCGCCGCGAAGGCGTGACGGAAGCGGCAGGCAAGCTGCACGATGCCGGCCTGATCTATCACAGCCGCGGCTGCATCAAGGTGCTCGATCGCGAAGCGCTCGAAGCCAGCGCCTGCGAATGCTACGGCATCGTCAAGCGCGAATTCGACCGCATCCTGCCGCGCATGCGTCAGGTCGAAGCGGCTGTCGCCTGAGTCCGCGTTTCAAGGTACGAGCACGGTCATCCTGAACGGACCGCCGTTCGCGGCCGCGTGCGTCACGGCGTCGTTGACGTTATCGAGCGCGAACACGGTCGTATCGAAGTGGTCCAGACGCAGCAAGCCGGCATGCACGAGACCGGCAATGCGCGTGACCGCTTCGGGCGGATACATCCACTTGCCGCGCACCGTGATGTCATTGCGCATGATCCACGGATACGGCAAGGCGAGATCGTCGCCGCCGAGCATGCCAACGCCGCCCATCAGCACGACGCGTCCATAGGGACGCACGGCCATCGCGGCGGCGCGCACCGTTTTCGTCGATACCGACGGCGGCAGAATATCCATCACGCAATCGATCGCATCGGGCGAGGCTTGCATCATGCGTTGCCGGTCTTGCGCTTCGTCGCCGGTCAGCGCGACCGTGCGCACGCGATCGCCGAAGTGTCGCGCGAGATCGTCCAGCGCCTGAGCATTGCGTCCCGGCGCGATCACGCAGCGCGCGCCCATCGCCAGCGCGACCGCGACCGCCGCGCTGCCGAAATTGCCCGTCGCGCCGCTGACGAGCGCGATCTCGCCCGCCTCAAGATTCGCCGCGAGCCAGCCGCCGTACGGCACGAGCATCGTGTTGACGGCGCACCATGCGGCGGCGTCCTGCGGCGCGATTTCGCCGATGCGGATCGCGTTCTCTGTCGGCACGCGGATGCGCTCGGCGAACGCGCCATCGTGATAATGGCGCTGCAGCCGCAAGCCGCCTTCGCCGCGCGCGCTCCAGCCTTGCAGCGTGATGTCGGGCATCCGCGCATCGTCGCGCGAACGCACGGTCGGATCGCAAAATACCCAATCGCCGATGGTCAAATGCGTCGCGTCCGGACCGAACGCGCGCACGCGACCGATTGCGCCGCATCCCGGCACGATCGGCAATTCGATCGGATCCTGACGCGTGCCGTCGAAGACTTCGCCGGCGTACGGCAGCACGGGCGCGGCGGCGACATCGACGATGACTTCGCCCGTGCCGATCTCGGGATCGGCAATTTGCTCGACGGCGAGCGGCGTGGTGAGTTTCTTCAGGACAGCGGCTTTCATCGCGAATCTCCGGTGAATGATGATCGACACCCATTCTGAGCCGCGATAAAACGCCTATTCAGGCCCGGAACCATCCTGGGACTGCGGCGTGCCACCTTGGAGATATGAACGCGATATGGCGACCAGACGACAACGCGAATTCGGCAACTTCCTGCGCTCGCGCCGCGAGAAGCTCGATCCGTCCGCGCTCGGCCTGAACGGCGCACGCCGGGTTTGCGGCGCGAGGAAGTGGCGGAACTCGCGGGCATCGGCGTGGATTGGTATGTGCGGATGGAGCAGGGCAGGACCGTATCGCCATCGGACGTGACGTTCGATGCCCTCGCGCGCGCGTTGCGGCTCGGCGCGGCCGACAGCGCGCATCTGCGGGCGCTGGCGCGCGGCGGCGACGGCGCGGCGTTCAGCATCGAACCGGTGCCGCCGACCATCGTCCGGCTGGTGCAGAGCTACGCGCATCCCGCCTACGTGACGGGACGGCGCTGGGATCTGCTCGCCTGGAACGACGCCGCCGCCGATGTGTTGTGCTTCGACCGGCTCGCGGACATCGATCGCAATCTGCTCGTGTTCATGTTCGCGACGCCGCTCGCGCGCGATCTCTTCGGCGCGGCCTGGCACGACGAGGCGCGCCGCATGATCGCGCTGTTTCGCGCGACGCATGATCTGTGGGCCGACGATCCGGCGTTCATCGAACTGGTCGAACGGCTCAAGTCGTCCAGCACCGATTTCGCCGATGGCTGGAACCGGCACGACGTGCGGATCGGCGTATCGGGCGAGAAGGTGCTGCATCATCCGGTGCGCGGGGCGCTGCGTTACACCTACGCCACCTTCCAGTCGAACGACGATGCCGCTCTCAAGCTCGCGATCTACACGCCGGTCTGATATCGAGCCATCGCGCGCGACGCACATCTTCTCGATTCCCGTCGATTAAAGATAAAAAGTAGACGACGCGAGCGTGCCAAGCCGTTGTTCATCGTAAATGCCGGAATTCTCATTCTATGAGAATGACAAATAAGGGTTAACCCGCAATCAAGAACGCCGCGAATGTGTTGTCACACACATATGAAGCATTCACATGGGACATGCACGAATTGCGAATTGTTTTCGCAAGCTCCAGAATGCGGTTGAAAGCTTTTGTCGTGCAGGTACGGGGAGGTCGTGGTCCACATGTTGCGGTGGGCATCGAACACGATCCTTTAGCACAAGACCTTCAGCACTAAACCCTTAGCATCCAGACAACACCACGAGATCAAAACGAATCGAGGTGTCAAGGGAGACCGGAATGAGATTACGAGCGACAGCGTTGCTCACGCGTCATCAGGCAGTTTTGCTGGTCAGGCAACGTGGCGGCCCCTGGTTGCTGCCCGGCGCCACGGTACAAATGGACGAACTCGCGATGGTCGCGGCGCTGCGCGGGCTGCACCGCGATACGGGCATCGAGGCAACGGCGATCGCGTTCATGTTCGAGCAGTCGTCGGCGCAGCATGTGCACAGCGTGTTCCGCATCGCGATTCCCGATGGCGTAACGCCGCGTCCGAGTCCGCTCGGCGAATACGACGAAGTGCGCTGGGCCGATTCGACGCAACTCGCGCATATGCATCTGACGCCGGGCACGCGCGCCATTCTGCATCGCGCGATCGGGCCGGATGCGGGCATCGACGAAATTCCGGATCGCCGGCAGATGTGGCGTCCGAGCGGCATGCGTATCAGTCCGCGTTGAACGCTTCGTTCTATTGATCATACGAAAAGTTCCTGACGGGCATCGCGCTCGTCAGGAGCTTTTGTGTTTTTCAGCGATAGATGCACGCGCGTATCGGACGGATCTCGATCCGCCCGATACGCGACGCGTCTTAGAACGTATAGCCGACCGACAGGAACGTGACGGTCGGATCGAGCTTGATCTTCGATTCGCTGCGAATCTGGCCGACCGACGAATTGGTCGTGAGCGTCGCGCGCGCCGACAGCCACATGTACGACACCGAGAACTGCGCCGACCAGTGCTTGTTGAAGTTGTACGCGAGACCGGCGTTGATGACCGGCGCGAACGAGCTGCTGATATGCGCGCTGGTCGGGCCCGTCAGCGCTGCGCCGGTCTGCGGCGTGTAGAGGAACGCGCCGTTGGCCATCTGCGAGCTGAGCTTCACGTCCGAGAACCACACATACGATGCGCACGCGCCGAGGTACGGGCGGAACTTGCTCTGCACGTTCATGAAGTAGTACTTGAGCAACAGCGTCGGGCTCCATTCGCGCGCCGAACCGAGTTCGCCGAGCGGGCCAAGCGTGCCTTCGCCATCGAGATGGAACTTGGGCGGCACGCCGAACACGCCTTCGACGGCGATGTGATCGGTGACGAAGTACTGGATCGTCGAGGCGAAGGTGTCGGAGTCGCTCACCGCCGCGCTCGAGCCTTACTTCTGCATCGTCTGGCCGAGCGCGGTGACGTTGAACGCGCCGCTCGAATCCTGCGGCGCGAAGTGCATCCAGCCCGCGGTCACCTGGATATCGCCCGCCGATTGCGCCTGCGCACCGGTCGCGCCCGCCAGTCCCAATGCGGCGAGGGCCGCGCATGCAAATCGTTTCAGCTTCATTTCTTCTTCTCGTCAGTGATCAGTGTCGTAGGACTGCTTTACAAGCAGCAGTCGAGGCTCAGCTTGAAATACTCATAACTCATCTCGATGCTTTGCTTGACCTCGTCCACTTCGTCGACGCCCGGCGCATTGCCGAGCAGCGTCGCGACGATTTCCAGCGCTTCCCACGGATGCGCGTCGTCGTAATGGGCGTGCAGGCTGAGCCAGCGCATTGCCTTGCGGCGCATCGACGGCGCAAAACTGTTGGCGTAGGCATCGCTGCTGCACACGAAAGTGGACCATTCGCCGGTCACGCCTTCGATGGCGAAGTTGGTCGCGGCGATGCTGGCCGCGAGCGAATCGCCGCTGCTGCTCTTCCAGCACCAGTGCGACAGCGCATACGCGAGCGACGGACCGCCGCCCTTCATCAGCGCGCGCTTCGGCACATCGTGCGCCGCGGCCCAGTCGACCTAGTAGTCGGCGTGATTCTGTTCGACGCGGATATTGCGGGTGAGATACCGGCGCGCGAGGTCTTCGCCGCGCGAATGTCCGTAACGCAGTTTCTGCAGATTCATCGCCATGTACTGCGGAAACTGCTCGACGACCGGCCAGCCGTTCACGAGGAACGCTTCGGCCTGGCGCGGCGCGAGTTTCGCTTCGCGCATCGCGGCGAAGATGGGATGACCGGTTACCTTTTGCTTGGCCGCATCGGTATCGGCCAGCACGTCGCCCAACCAGGCCGGGTAGCTGGCGATATCCTTCAGGTCGCCAACCCGCTGAAAAGTGGGATCCAACATCCTCTCCTAAGTTGTTGCGAGAAACTCCACGTTTTGCGCCCACAGCGCGGGGCGGCCGACGTGAAAGCCCTGCACGAAGTCCACGCCCATGTTGCCCAGGGCGCGAAGGATGGCTTCGCTCTCGACATATTCAGCAATGGTGAGACGGCCCATCGAATGTCCGATGTCGTTGATGGCCGCGACCATGTCACGATTAACGGCATCCTTGAGCATGTCCTTGATGAATCCGCCGTCGATCTTGATGTAGTCGACCGGCAGATGCTTCAGATAACCGAAGGAAGACATGCCCGCGCCGAAGTCATCGAGCGAGAAGCGGCAGCCGCGCGCCTTCAGTTCGCTGATGAAACGCGCCGCCGCCGCGAGATTGGCGATGGCCGTGGTTTCGGTCACTTCGAAGCAGATGGATTCGGGCGCGACGTCGCTGATCTCGAACTGCTCGTTGAGGAACTGCAGGAAGCGCTCGTCGCCGATGGACGCGCCGGAGAGGTTGATCGCGTATTGCACGTTGTCGGGATTGCCGGTGCGCGTGAGCGTCGCGAACACGGCGCGCACCACCCAGCGGTCGATCGCGGACATCAGTCCGTAGCGTTCCGCCGCCGGCATGAAGAAGTTCGGCGACACGATCTTGCCGCCGTCGCCGACCATGCGCAGCAGGATTTCGACGTGACGCGGATGGTCGCCGGAGAAATCCTCGGCATCGTGGATCGAGCGGATTTCCTGCGCAAACAGACAGAAGCGGTTGTTCGCCAGCGCATCCTTGATGCGTCCGCACCACGACATCGCGCTGGCGTGGCGCGTGAGTTCCTTGTCGCCGCGCACGGCCAGATGCACGCGATCGCGGCCCCGCTCCTTGGCGAGATAACAGGCGATATCGCCGAAGCGCATCGCGGTTTCCATGTCGAGGCCGCGCAGATCGACGAGGCCGATACTTACGCTCGTCGACAGCGTATGCGTCTCGCCCGACCACTCGAACGCGGCCACTTCCTGACGCAGCCGCTCCGCGATGATGACCGCGCTCTGCTCGTCGCAATTGGGCATCAGCGCGGCGAATTCGTCGCCGCCCAGACGCGCGAGCGAATCCTCGTCGCGCAGCGATTTGCGGAACAGCAGCGCGACTTCGCGCAGCATCGTATCGCCGGCGGCGTGGCCGTAGGTGTCGTTGACGACCTTGAACTGGTCGAGGTCGAGCATCATCAGCATGCGCGGCAGTTGCGCGCTTTCGCTGTCGGTCTGTCCATCGAGCGAGGCATACAGCCGCCGCTCGAATTCGGTGCGATTGAGCAGGCCGGTCAGCCCGTCGTGCGAGGCCTGCCACGACAGATTCGACACGTACTCGCGCTCGCGCGCCATGTTGCGCAGAAGCAGCACGGCGCCGGTGATGGTCTCGGAGGTATCGTGCACGACCGAGGTAATCGCCTGCACGACGGTTTCGACGCCGCGCACGTTGGTCAGCACGAGATCGGTGCCGGGATCGGCGGGTTCGGTGCCGCGCAAGGCCTGTTCGATCAGATCGACGGGACGCCGGTCCCATTCGCGCACGATCGACACCAGCGCCGTCAGCGGACGATCGACGCAACTGATGGCATCGCGGCAGAACAGCCGCTCGGCCACCGGATTCACATATTCGACGAGACCGGTCGGCCCGACCGAAATCACCGCCTCGCCGATCGAGCCGAGGGTCGCCTTGGCGCGCACCTCGCTGCGCCGCAACGCATATTCGGTGACGATCCGCGCCATGATGAAGCGCCGCGCGTACCAGACCGACAGCGACACCAGCAGCACCGCGACCACCACGTTGATCACGAACAGCAGCAGCGCGGTCTGCCGGAACGCCGCGCCCAGCACATCGGCGAAGGCGCGCGAAATCGGCGCGATCGACGCGTTGATGTTCCACACTTCGCTCGTCAATTGCTCGACTTCGATGCGCCCGGCGTCGCCTTCGGCCTTGGCGACGCGCAACTGGCGCGCGGCCGTCGCGAGCTGATCGACGAGCGCGTCGCCGCGCGTCCAGTAGCCGACGGCTTCCTCGAAATAACTGGCGCGGCGGAAGGTGCGGAAGACCCAGATCACCGAACCGACGTCGGCGGGATAGACGCCGCTTTCGAGCAGCGCCTGGCGCGCGACGGCTTCGTCGGGATCGCGCCGGTCGAGCGCGAGACGCGCGCGCTTGAGATTCAGCGGATCGGCAATGGAGTGTTCGTACTGGCGATAGGTCGCTTCGTCGCCGGTCTGCGCATAGCGGATCAGGTAGAAGACCGCGTCCTTCTGGCCTTTCGACCAGGTGCTTTCCCCGCCGATGTAGGCGCGCACGGACGACATGATCGACAGGCTCGTCGCGACGAGCGCCAGCAGCGATACGACCACGGCCACGAAGGGCCAGGTCGTCCTGAACAGCTGTCGATTGGTCTTGGAGGCCGCGGGCATATCGAGCCTTGTCGCGGGCATATCGAGCCTTGTTGTTGGTTTTTATAGCCAGGCGACCCGCCCCTGGCAGGTCGTCCCGAGCGGCGAAAACACGTCGCTTCGATTGTTAACGGCAGGGAGTCGACGAAGTTGAGGCTCGGATTCGTCCTATCGGGAGACGGAATAATACCCGCGAGGAAAAACAAAACCGTGATTGGTCTTATTAAAACTGGGGTGTGTTGTATTAACGCATGAGGTAAGTTTTGCGTTAAAAAGCCGGACGTGGGTGTTTACGCCTAGCGGCACGCGGTTTGGCGCGTCGCGCCTGCGCCTGAAAAACGTGTCAGGTCAATTTCGCACGATGGTGCGTAACATTCTCTTAATGTTGGAAGAATAAATTACCTGGCTTTGCGCATTCAAATTGGCAAGCGATTTGTAATCAGTTTTGTGATTTCTTAAAGCGCAATGGTGGATTCAGGCGTGTCCGTCGACCCATTCGCGGGCCCAGGCGAGCCCGGCGGCGAGTGCTTCTTCATCGACCGCGAAGATTTCGAGAATGCCGCTGCTTTCCACCACGCGGCCATCGCGCATGACCGTGCCGCTCGCGGCATAACCCGTCGGCTGTTCGATGGAATGGCCGTAGAGCAAATAGCCTTTGTACTCGTCTACCTGCATCGTGATCGCCGCCGGTTGAGCGCGTGATTGCGCGGACAAATGGGAACATACCACGGCATGTCGTCCAAATTCACATTAGTTAGTTAACCGAACGAATAACGGTTTTCCGGACGATCGTAAATGCCATTTCGCAACTAACTGTCGTTTCCACAACCATCCGATTTCAGCTGTGCCATCCGCGCCGCACGCAGCGATCGGGCCGTTCGTCAAGCCCGCCGCCGCGCGCCGGGGGCTTGCCTGTCGCGCCGGAGATGCGGTAGGGTGACGCCCAATCCGCGCCTAACGGCGCTTCATCAGGAAAATGTAATCATGAACAAACAGGAACTGATCGACGCAGTATCGGCCGAAACGGGCGACAGCAAGGCCAGCACGGGCACGGCCATCGACGCGATCTTCGACGCGGTCATGGAAGCCGTCACCCGCGGCGACACCGTCCAGCTGATCGGCTTCGGCTCGTTCTCGAGCGGCGCGCGCGTCGAACGCACGGGCCGCAACCCGTCGACAGGCGAAAGCATCACCATTCCGGCCACCAAGACGGTCAAGTTCACCGCCGGCAAGGCGTTCAAGGACTCCGTCAATGCGTCCTGAGGCTTCAGACGCGCTCTGAAGCCCTTTGAAGGCGATGGTCGGGCGTACGCTGCCCGACACCCAGCCGTCTGCGACATCAGCCCGCTCAGGGCGCTATTCGTCGCCATGCGCCGGTTTTCAGACCGGTGCCTTCCCAATCCCAACGCACCTCGAACGCACTTCGAACGTGATCCGCGCACCATCGTGATCACGGAATGACCCACGCTGGGTCAGCATGCGCCTGCGCATTGATCCCCTGAATCGCCCGAAAAGCCCGATGGCATAAGGCTTTGCCGCCTTGTGGCACGGATGCTGCATTGAAGAATTCCAACTTGTATTCAAGATGGAACTCATGAACGCAGCCATCACCGAGCACGCTTTCGGCGTGCGCGCGCTGATCGACGCCTACCGCAGCGGCACGCTCGATCCGTCGACGGTCGCGCTGATCCGGCGTCGCGTCGAGACGGGCAATCGTCCGGAAGCGTGGACGCTGGTCCTGCCCGCCGCCGATCTCGACGCGCGCGCCCGGCAACTGGCGCGCGAATACGCCGACACCGGCTCGGCGATCTTCGAGCGCATGCCGCTGTTCGGTGTGCCCTTCGCGGTGAAGGACAACGTCGACGTCGCCGGTTTGCCGACCACGGCGGCGTGTCCGGCTTTCGCCTATACGCCCGATACGACCGCCTTCGCCGTCCAGCGTCTGCTCGATGCGGGCGCGATTCTCGTCGGCAAGACCAATCTCGATCAGTTCGCGACCGGACTTGTCGGCACGCGCTCGCCGTACGGCGCGGTGCGGCAGGTCGATCGCGACGACTATGTGTCGGGCGGTTCGGCGGTGGCGGTGGCGCAGGGCATCGTGGCGTTTTCGCTCGGGACGGATACGGCCGGATCGGGACGCGTGCCCGCCGGTTTCAACGGCCTCGTCGGCCTGAAGCCGTCGCTCGGGCTGGTGAGTAAGCGCGGCGTGGTGCCCGCGTGCAAGAGCCTCGACACGCTCTCGGTGTTCGCGCACGACGTCGCCGATGCCTGGCGCGTGCTCGCTGCGATGGCCGCGTTCGATGCGCGCGACGGCTATGCGCGCCGCATCGCGCCGCTCGGCTTGCCGCACGCGCCGATGCGCGTCGCCATCCCCGATACGCTTGAATTCTTCGGCGATGCCGTCGCCGCCGACGCCTTCGCCGCGACGCTCGACGTTATCGCGACGCGACTCGGCATCGCGCCGGGGGTCTTTCCGTTCGCGCCGATGCAGCAGACCGCCGCGCTGCTCTACGAGGGCCCGTGGGTCGCCGAACGGCGCGCCGCGCTCGGCGATTTCTTCACGTCGAACGCCGGCGACATCGATCCGACCGTGGCGAAGGTGATCGCGCGCGCCGACCGCTTCAGCGCCGCCGATGCCTTCGACGGCGAATACGAGCGCATGCGTCTGAGCGAGACCGAAGCGATCTTCGAGCGCACCGACGTGCTCATCGTGCCGACGACGCCGACGCATCCGACCATCGCGCAGGTGCGCGCCGATCCGGTCGAGGCGAACAGCCGTCTCGGCGTCTATACCAACTTCGTCAATCTGCTCGATCTGTGCGCGCTCGCCGTGCCCGGCGTGCCGCGCGCGGACGGCTTGCCCGCGGGCATTACGCTGATCGCGCCGGCGGGCGCGGATCATCGGCTCGCGGTGCTGGGCGCGCGTATTCAGTCACTGTTCGATGCCGACGACAGCGCCGAAGAAATCGCCGCGAACCCGCTGCCCTTCGACGAACCGACGCTGACGCTCGCCGTGGTCGGCGCGCATCTGCGCGGCATGCCGTTCAACTGGCAGATGCGCGAAGCGGGCGCGCGCTTCGTCGAGGAAACCACGACCGCGCCGCATTACCGCCTCTACGCGCTCGCCGACACGACGCCGCCGAAACCCGGCCTCGTGCGCACATCCGGCGATGGCCGCGCGATCGCCATCGAGCTATGGGAGATGCCGTTGCGTTGCTTCGGCGCCTTCGTCGCGGCGATTCCCGCGCCGCTCGGCATCGGCACCATCGCGACCGCCGACGGCCGCGCGGTCAAGAGCTTCATCTGCGAGCCCGCCGCCGTCGCGGCGGACAGCGGCGCGCGCGACATCACGCCTTCGGCGGCTGGCGCGCGTACCTGCACAGCCTTTCCGTTCCGTCCAACGATCAACCCACACAGGAAGCCTCATCATGACCAATCGCCGCGAGTTCATCAAAGGCGCGGGCGCGCTCGCGCTCGGCAGCGCGTTGCCGTTTGATCTCGCGTTCGGCGCGAGCAATCTCACGGTCGGCGTGATCTACGTTGGTTCGAAGGGCGATTACGGCTACAACCAGGCGCAGGCCCAGGCGGCCGCCATAATCAGGAAGCTGCCGAACGTGAAGGTGGTCGAGGAAGAAAACGTGCCCGAGACCGTCGCCGTGCAAAAGACGATGGAAGCGATGATCGAGCAGGACGGCGCGACGCTGATCTTCGCGACCTCGTTCGGTTATTTCGATCCGCATGTGCTGAAGATGGCGGCGAAGTATCCGAAGGTGCGTTTCGCGCATTGCGGCGGCTTGTGGAAGGACGGCAATCCGTCGAATATCGCCGGCTATTTCGGTTATATCGACGAGTGTCAGTATCTGAACGGCGTGATGGCCGGTCACGCGAGCAAGAGCAAGAAGCTCGGCTTCGTCGCGGCCAAGCCGATTCCGCAGGTGCTGCGCAATATCAACGCGTTCACGCTGGGCGCGCAATCGGTCGATCCGTCGATCACCACGCGCGTGATCTTCACCGGCGACTGGTCGATGCCCGTCAAGGAAGCCGAAGCCACCAACAGTCTCATCGATCAGGGATGCGACGTGCTGACCTGTCACGTCGACGGCCCGAAGGTCGTCATCGAAACGGCGGAGAAGCGCGGCGAGATGAGTTGCGGCTATCACGCGAGTCAGGCCGCGCTCGCGCCGAAGGGTTATCTCGCCGGCGCGGAATGGGACTGGGCGACGCCGTACAAGGAACTCGTCGCGGACGCGCAAGGCGGCAAGCCGCAGCCGAATATCCTGCGCGGCGGTCTGAAGGAAGGCTTCGTGAAGATGTCGCCGTACGGCGCGAAGGTCGCGCCCGACGCCAGGACCAACGCCGATGCGGTCAAAACCAAGATGGTCGCGGGCGAATACGTGATCTTCAAAGGCCCGATGAAGGACAACAAGGGCGGCAGCGCGATCGCGCCGGGCACCAGCTACGCGCAGACCGACATCAAGCTCGAGAGCATGAACTATCTCGTGGCGGGCGTCGTCGGGCAGATCTGATTCCTTCATTCGAGGAGACGTCATGCGTTCCCTTGCCGTGTTGCCGCGCCTCGCTTTGGGCGTGCTTCCGGCCTTGCCGACGCTGTGCGCAATCGTCGGTACGCTCGTGTTGTTTTCGCTGTTTCTGCTCGTGCAGGGACAAGCCGCGAGCGATGCGCTCGTGCTCATCGCGCAGGGCGCGTTCGGTTCGTCGTTCGCGTGGCAGAGCACGCTGTTGCGCGCCGCGCCGCTGATGCTCACCGCGCTGTGCGTCGCGCTGCTCGCGCAAGTCGAACTCGTCGTGATCGGCGGCGAAGGCGCGCTCGCATTGGGCGGACTGGGCGCGGCCGTCGTCGCGATGCTGCTTCCCAAGTCGATGCCCGGCTCGTCGCGACGCCGCTGATGGCCGTGGCCGGCATGATCGCGGGCGGCGTGTGGATCGGCGCGGTCGGCGCGATGCGTCAATGGCGCGGCGTCAACGAGACCATCAGCAGCCTGCTGATGTCGTATATCGCCATTGCCCTGTTCAAGCATCTCGTCGAAGGGCCGCTGCGCGATCCCGCGAGCCTCAACAAGCCGTCGACGCCTCCCGTGCCCGATGCCTTCGCGATCGGCTCGCTGCCCGGCCTCGAAGTGCACTGGGGACTGTTCTGGGGCGCGCTCGCGTGTCTCGCGGCGTGGGTGTTCGTGCGTCACAGCACCAAGGGCTTTGCGATGCGCGTCGCGGGCGGCAACAACCATGCGGCGCGGCTGGTCGGCCTGCCGGTGAATCGCCTCGCGCTCGCGGCCTGCGCGATGGGCGGCGGGACTCGCGGGCATGTTCGAGGTCGCGGCGGTGCAGGGCAGCGCGAATGCATCGCTGCTCGCGGGATACGGTTACGCGGGCATCCTCGTCGCGTTTGCCGCGCGCCAGAATCCGCTCGCGATCGTCCTGTGCGCGGTGCTGGTCGGCGGGATCGAGGCGAGCGGCAGTCTGCTGCAACGCCGTCTCGGCCTGCCCGATGCCACCACGCTGTTTCTGCAAGGCCTGCTGTTCGCCAATCTGCTCGCGTGGGAAGCGCTCGGCGGACGGATCGCCGCGTGGCGCGTGAAATTGCAGGCGGCATCCGCCGCACGTTCATCGGTCCGACTGGAGGGCACGCATGCCTGATGCACATTCCCCCGCTGCGATTCTCATGCTCTCGCTGTTCGCGGGCGCGATCCGCGTGAGCACACCTTATTTGTTCGTGAGCATCGGCGAATGTCTGACGGAGAAGGGCGGACGCGTCAATCTCGGTCTCGAAGGCATTCTCGTTTCCGGCGCGATGAGCGGTTACGCCGGCGCCTATCTCACCGGTTCGCCGTGGCTCGGCGTGCTGGCCGCCGGTTGCGCGGGCATCGTGCTCGGCTGTCTGCACGGCCTCGTGTGCTCGTTGCCGCGCGTGTCGGACATCGCGTTCGCCATTGCGCTGATGGTGGTCGGCACCGGCCTCGCGTTCTATCTCGGCAAGCCGTTCATCGAACCGCAAGCGCCGATGTTGCCGTCGATCGATCTCGGCGCGTGGTCGTCGTCGCCGCAATTGCACAACGCGCTGCATATCAATCCGCTGTTCATCGCCGGCGTGATGCTGGCGTTCGCGTTGCAGTGGGGCTTGCGGCACACGCGCTGGGGCATGGCGCTGCGGCTCGTCGGCGAGAACGCGGAAAGCGCCCGCGCGATGGGTTATCCGATCACGCGCGTGCGGATCGTCGCGACGACCGTCGGCGGCTTTTTCGCGGGCATCGGCGGCGCGTATCTGTCGCTCGTCTATCCGGGAAGCTGGAACGAAGGGCTGTCGAGCGGACAAGGCCTGATGGCGGTCGCGCTGGTGATCTTCGCGCGCTGGCAGCCGTTGCGCTGCCTGTGGGCCGCGTTGATCTTCGGCGCGGCGGGCGCGCTCGGCCCCGCGTTGCAGGCGATCGGCGTGACCAGCGGCTACTACCTGTTCAACGCCGCGCCGTATGTGCTGACGCTCGCGATCATGATCGTCAACTGCCGGCCCGATCGCACGCTCGCGGGCGCGCCGGGCGAACTGAGTCTCACACGCTGATTCAATCAACGGAGCAACTCACATGACCCGCTTTATCGAGGCACGTCCTTATCCGTGGCCCTATGACGGCGATCTGCGTCCTGACAACACCGCGCTCGTCATCATCGACATGCAGACGGATTTTTGCTGCATCGGCGGTTATGTCGACAAGATGGGCTACGACCTGTCGATGACGCGCGCGCCCATCGAGCCGATCCGGCGCGTGCTCGCGCTGATGCGCGAACAGGGCTTCACGATCATCCATACGCGCGAGGGGCATCGGCCGGATCTATCGGATCTGCCGGCCAACAAGCGCTGGCGAAGCCGGATGGTGGGCACGAACGGTATCGGCATCGGCGACGACGGACCGTGCGGCAAGATTCTCGTGCGCGGCGAACCGGGCTGGGAGATCATCGACGAACTGAAGCCGGTGGCGGGCGAGATCGTCATCGACAAGCCGGGCAAGGGCTCGTTCTGCGCGACCGATCTCGAACTGATCCTGCGCACGCGCGGCATCGAGAATATCGTGCTGACGGGCATCACAACCGACGTCTGCGTCCATACGACGATGCGCGAGGCCAACGACCGCGGCTTCGAATGCACGATTCTCGCAGACTGCTGCGGCGCGACCGATCGCGGCAATCACGAGGCAGCGCTGCATATGGTGCTGATGCAGGGCGGCGTGTTCGGCACGGTATCGGATTCGGCATCGCTGATCGCCACGCTGGGACGCTGATCATGAACGACACGGCGAGAGCAATGAGCATCGAAATGCTCGGCGCGACCAAACGCTTCGGCGCGTTCACCGCGCTCGACGACGTGACGCTCAAGGTGCGTCCCGGCACCGTGCACGCGCTGCTCGGCGAGAACGGCGCGGGCAAGAGCACGCTCGTGAAGGGTCTGGTCGGCTACGGCGTGCTCGACGCGGGCGAGATCGTCGCGGATCGCAAGCAGGTGAGGATCGCCTCGCCGCGCGATGCGCAGGCGCTCGGCATCGGCATCGGCATGGTGTATCAGCATTTCACGCTGGCGGCGGGTTTGTCGGTCGAAGAAAATCTGCTGCTTGCGCGCGGCCGTTTGCCGTGGAAGATCGACTGGCCGAAGGAACGCGAGGCGCTCGATACCTTCATGCGTTCCATGCCGTTTCGCTTGCGACTCGACGCGCCCGTGTCGACGCTGGCGGCCGGCGAAAAACAAAAGCTCGAAATCCTCAAGCAGTTGTATCTGCGGCAGCGTTTTCTGATTCTCGACGAACCGACATCCGTGCTCACGCCGCAGGAAGCCGACGAAGTGCTCGGCCTGATGCGCGATCTCGCCACGCGCGGCGATCTGACCGTGCTGATGATCACGCACAAGTTCCGCGAAGTGATGGCGTATGCGGACGACGTCACCGTGTTGCGCAAGGGCAAGCTGGTCGGCTCCAGCGCCGTCGCCGATACCGACCGCGACCGCCTCGCCGCGTGGATGATGGGCAGCGAAGCCGCGCGCAATCCCGCGACCTCCGCCGAGTTCGACGCCGCGCGTCCCGCCCGCCTGCCTTGCGCCGCCGATGCGCCCGTGCGCTTCGCGTTGAAGCAGCTCTGCGTGATCGACGATCGCGGTCATATGGCCGTGCGCGATGTCTCGCTGGCGGTGAAATCGGGCGAAATTCTGGGCATCGCGGGGGTGTCGGGCAATGGCCAGAAAGAGCTGATCGAAGCGCTGGTCGGCCAGCGTCGCGTGCATATGGGCGAGATGCGCATGCACGGCGAGCCGTATCGGGCGACGCGTGAGGAGATGACGCGGCTGCGCGTGTTCGCGTTGCCGGAAGAACCGTTGCGCAATGCGTGCGTGGCGAACATGAGCGTCGCGGATAACCTCGCGCTGCGCGACTTCGATCGCGCGCCGATGAAGCGCAACGGCTGGCGTCTCGACCGCCGCGCGATGCGCTCGCGCGCCGAACGCCTGATCGCCGAGTTCAACGTGCGTCCGCCGGTGCCGGCGCGCGCCATCGGCACGCTGTCGGGCGGCAATGTGCAGCGCGCCGTGCTCGCGTGCGAACTCGGCCAGCCGGTCGATGTGCTGATCGTTGCGAATCCGGTGTTCGGTCTGGACTTCGCATCGGTCGCGGATATCCACGCGCGTATTCTCGCCGCCCGCGATGCGGGCGCGGCCGTGCTGCTCGTCAGCGAAGATCTCGACGAACTGCTCGAACTCGCGGATCGCATCGCGGTGATCGCGGAAGGGCGGCTAGTGCATGAAACGGCGGCGAGCGGCGCGGATCGCGTCGCGCTCGGGCGGCATATGGCGGAGCATGTCGAAAGCGGCGATCATGATCACGCGGAGCCGGTCACCGCGCCGGCGTAACGATAAACGATAAGAAGTCTGAAACAATGAGTTCGAGTGGTCTCGGTGGATTGAACAAGTCGCCGCAAGGCATCGTCGTCGGTCTCGTGCAGTTGCAGAATCCCGATGTGTCCACGCCCGCCGAACTGGCCGCGCAGACGCAGCGCATCGTCGATATGGTGGGCAAGGCGCGTCGCAACAACCCGGCGATGGATCTCGTCGTGTTCCCCGAATACGCACTGCACGGCCTGTCGATGAAAACCGACGATGCCATCATGTGCACGCTCGACGGCCCGGAAGTCGCGGCGTTCAAGGCGGCGTGCATCGAGCATCGCATCTGGGGCTGCTTCTCGATCATGGAGCGCAATCCGCGCGGCAATCCGTACAACAGCGGATTGATCATCGATGATCGCGGCGAGATACAACTGTATTACCGCAAGCTGCATCCGTGGGTGCCGGTCGAGCCGTGGGAGCCGGGCAATATCGGCGTGCCGGTGTGCATCGGGCCGAAGGGCGCGAAGATCGCGCTGATCATCTGTCATGACGGCATGTTTCCCGAGATGGCGCGCGAGGCCGCCTACAAGGGCGCGGAAGTGATCTTGCGCACGGCGGGCTACACCGCACCGATTCGTCACGCATGGAAGATCACCAACCAGTCGAACGCATTCCAGAATCTCGCGCAGACAGCGAGCGTCTGTCTGTGCGGCACCGACGGCAGCTTCGACTCGATGGGCGAAGGCATGTTCTGCGACTTCGACGGCACCGTGATGGTCGAGGGCAGTCATCGTCCCGATGAAATCATCACTTGCGAGATGCGTCCCGATCTGGTGCGCGAGGCGCGCGTGCATTGGGGCGTGGAGAACAATATCTATCAGTTCGGGCATCGCGGTTATGTCGCGGTGAAGGGCGGCGCGAGCGATTGCCCGTACACCTTCATGCAGGACATGGTGCGCGGCGAATATCGCCCGCCGTGGGAAGACGAGGTCGTCGTCAAGGACGGCCAGCCGTGCGGATTTCCCGCGCCCGAACGACGCTACGAGGGCTGATCCGATGCCGACGCTCGCACACGCGCAACCTTCGCCGTTCAGCTTCGAGCCGCGGCGCACCGCGCTCGTGGTGATCGACATGCAGCGCGATTTCATCGAGCCGGGCGGCTTCGGCGAAGCGCTGGGCAACGACGTGTCGCTGCTCGCCTCCATCGTGCCGACAGTCGAAAGTCTGCTCGCCTTCGCGCGCGGCAACGGCTGGCATGTGGTGCACACGCGCGAATCGCATGCGCCCGATCTCTCCGATTGCCCCGACGCCAAGCGTCTGCGCGGCGCGCCGCACGCGCGCATCGGCGATGCCGGGCCGATGGGCCGCATCCTCGTGCGCGGCGAACCGGGCAACGCGATCATCGACGCGTTGACGCCGGTCGAGGGCGAACTCGTCATCGACAAGCCGGGCAAGGGCGCGTTCTATGCGACGCGTCTCGGCGAGGAACTCGCGCTGCGCGGCGTTACGCATCTCGTGTTTGCGGGCGTGACGACCGAAGTCTGCGTGCAGACCAGCATGCGCGAAGCCAACGATCGCGGCTACGAATGCGTGCTGATCGAAGACGCGACGGCGAGTTATATTCCCGCGTTCAAGGCCGCGACGATCGAGATGATTCGCTCGCAAGGCGGTATCGTCGACTGGACGGCGACGCTCGCCGACGTGCTGGAGGCATGATGCGGATCAATCGCCCGGAGATCGTCGCGCAGGTCGAACGCGCGTTCGTCGCCTACGAACAGGCGCTCGTCGATAACGACGTCGACACGATGAACGCGCTGTTCTGGGACGCGCCGGAGACGGTGCGCTACGGCATCGCGGAAGTGCAGCACGGCGGCGATGCGATCCGGCGCTGGCGCGAAAGCACGGCGCTCGTGCCGCGCTCGCGGCGTTTGCATCGCACGGTGGTGACGACTTTCGGCGACGATGCCGCCACCGTGAGCACCGAATTCACAAGCGACGCGACGCCGCTGCTCGGCCGCCAGATGCAAACCTGGGCGCGGCTCGCGCCAGCGTCCGGCCCGTTCGACGGATGGATCATCGTCGCGGCGCATGTCAGCCTGATCGAAGCGCCCCCGAACGGTGGATAATTCGTGCATCGACTTGCGGGAGACGACGTATCAGCACGAGCAAACTGAAGGACCTCGCCGATGACGGGCCGGATGCGTCAATCGCGAGAGTCATGCAAAGCGCCAATCCGCTCGCGGAGCAGGTGTATCAACTGCTGAAGCAGGACATCTTCAGCTTTCGCCTGTTTCCGGGGGATCGCTTTTCCGAGAACGATATCGCTCGCGCAGCATTACGGCGTATCGCGCACGCCCACGCGTGACGCGCTGTTTCGGCTGTTGCGCGAAGGCTATCTCGTCGGGGCTGACTAATTCGTTTTGCGTTGCGCCTCTCTCATGGGAGGAAGGGCAGCGCAGGTGAGCGTTTGAGTGAAGCGAGAAGGACAAGGGCGCAATAAAGCCGCAGCTTTCTGAGGATCATGCGCAGGTTGTGGCCCGCGCCGCACAGCACCGCGTGAATCGCGTCGCCGAGTGCGCCTTTGAGCCAGTTCCGATCGAGTTTTCCATCCGCCTTCATGTGGCCGATGGCGGGCTCGATTGCGCTGCGCCTTCGGATCAT
>NZ_LFJJ01000355.1 GCF_001189365.1 Candidatus Burkholderia verschuerenii
TATTCTCCATTGTTTCGCTCGTCGGCAGTGTCATATGTGTATAATAGACAGGTATGATATTATCCATTAATTAAAATTGATATTTTCTTTTATAATAATATTTTAATTTAATAAAAATTAATATGTCAAAAAAAGAAATTAATTTTCTATGATAATTATAAAAAATTAATTGTTTATTTTTTAAAATTTTTTACTCTTCTTACAACTATAAATATGCAATTAATACTTTTTATCTTAATTAATAGAGTTAAAATAACTTTTTAAATTTTATATCAATTATTATTTTAATTTATAACTCCGCCCAGGTTAGGCATTCTTTATGCTTGTGGCGGTACATGATAAATAAGGCTTTGTATGGTCTATCTCACAAAGTATTTATTTATTTTTCTCTCAAAACATGCTTTTATTTCAAACACAACTTTTTAAATTTTTAATACGTTTTCAAAAACAGTCCATACAAAGTCAAATTTTATCATGTCCGAGCAAGTAAAAAAATTTGTTTAGCATGGCCGGTCCCAAGCCCGGATAAAGGAGGAGGGTTGCGTTAGGTTGACGGCCAGCTATAAAAACTCAGTCACATCTCATGATATGGATCAAACTTTAAATCGTGCAAATGTTAGGATGCTCCCCGCTTTAAGGAGCGTGTCGCAGAGTCCGGCTGCGTCGTCTTGGCAAGGACCGCTGCATCTCCATGAGGACTTGGGTGTAGTGAAAAATATGCAAGAGTTCTCACACACTAATAAGAGAGAAAAGACAAAAAATAATAAAAAATATAAGATCTGTAGGATTGGTAGTTGGAATGTAGGCACACTGACAAGTAAAACATTAGAATTGGTAGAAACTATGAAACGAAGACGTGTAAATATTATGTGTCTTCAAGAAACAAAATGGAAAGGAGCAAAAGCTAAAATATTAGAAAATACAGGGTATAAACTTTGGTATATTGGAAAGGATGGAAATAGAAACGGGGTAGGTATTATTGTAGACTCAGAATTTATAGAACAAGTGGTAGGAGTAACTAGAATAGGAGATAGAATTA
>NZ_LFJJ01000356.1 GCF_001189365.1 Candidatus Burkholderia verschuerenii
CACTATCTACCCTTCCTGATTATGTCGGGTGAACTTGATTGAGTGTCCTTGATCGTTCGAAGATTGCAACTCGGATAGCGGAAGTGCTCAGCCCGTCGCCCGACATAATTCGGGCACCCTACAGACTATTCAGGAAGCTCAGGAGCTGGTCTGCCGGCCGGTAGCGTCCTGGCTTGCCGCGTGGCGGAGATGTCTTCTCAAGGGCTTGTTCCTTCATCGCAAGCGTCGCTTCGAGATAGATCTGCGTGGTTTCTACCGATTCATGTCCGAGCCACAACGCGATCACAGACCGATCGACGCCTGCTTGCAGAAGATCCATGGCCATCGTGTGTCTCAAACGGTGGACAGTGACCTGTTTCTGCCTCAATGAGGGGCAAACTTTACACGCCGTCTCGCGATGTTTGTTTAGCAGGTATTGCACGCCATGAACGCTGAGTCGTTCGCCCCGCTTGCTGGGAAACAGTACTCTGCCATCACCGCGTTGCGGTTCTCGCAGCCACGCTTTCAATACAGCGAGTGTGGATCTGGCGATGGGTGTACAGCGTTCTTTTCGACCTTTCCCGATCATCCGCACGTGAGCGCCGGCGCCAAGGATCAGGTCCTCGCGATTGAGCCCGGTCATCTCGGACAGGCGCAGGCCGGTTTGTACCGCGACCAACAGAAAGGCGTGATCACGCCGGCCAGACCAGGTACGTTGATCAGGGGAGGCAAGCAAGACGTCGACTTCAGGACGCGTCAGGAAGTGGACCAGAGTACGGGTAAAGCGTTTGCTGGGAATGGCAAGCACTCGCTGGATCTGGGCGGAATGGGCCGGTGCTTTGAGCGCGGCGTAGTGAAAGAAGGAATGGAATGCCGCGAGGCGCAGATTGCGAGTTCGAACGCTAACGCCTTGGTGCTTCTCGAGCTGGTCAAGGAACGCGACGATCAGGGGAGTATCGATTTCCTCAAGGTTCAGCCGGGACGGTGGCTTATGCAGGCGCTCATGCACGAACTTCAGAAATTGACGAAAGGTATCGCGATAGGAACTGATGGTGTGAGGGCTCGCCTGGCGTTCCTGCATCAGACGATGCGTGAAGAATTGCTCCAGTAACGGAGCAAAGGTGGCGGAAGTAGTCATGGCTGGTCCCCCCAGCGCTGTTCGAGGCGGCGCATCGCCTCACGCATCAGTTCGGGCGAGCCGCTCAAATACCACTGCGTATCCTCGATGTGGACATGGCCGAGGTAGGCCGACAGGATTGGCAATCTGCGCTCGGGATCCTGTCCCGACTGGTACCAGTGTACAAGTGTGTTCGTCGCAAATACGTGCCTCATGTCATGCAGACGCGGGCCGTGACTGTCGGATGCGCCGCGCAAGCCAATCTGCCGCGACAACGCATAGAAAGCGCGGTGAATCTGTCCACAGTCCATCCGGTTTCCCCAGCTCGAAACGAACAGGTAGGAAGACACCGGCCGCCCCGCCCAATGATGCTCACGTCGTGCGATATAGTCTGCTAGCACCTTGTAGGTCGAGGCATGCAAAGGAACGAATCTCGACTTGCCTAGCTTCGCTCCACGGATCGTCAATATCCCCGCTGTCAGATCGACGTCCTGCAGTTTGAGATTGCGCGCTTCACCCAAGCGCATGCCTGATACGCTCAGTAATCCGAA
>NZ_LFJJ01000357.1 GCF_001189365.1 Candidatus Burkholderia verschuerenii
GGCTTACCCGGAACAATGGACTCCAGTCGTCCCCATATCTCATCGGTCAGCAACATTCGACTCATCTTGATCGCTTACGCAAAAGATGAGATGTAAACACATTTCTTCAAATGTGAACAGAGCCTAGGCCTCTTGCTGGTGTCGCAAGCAGCAGCCAAACATCTCGGCGAAGGCTCGAGCATCATCAATGTCAGCTCCGTCGTATCGCGCATCACGCCGCCGACGACCGCTGTGTATAGCGGCACCAAAGGCGCGGTGGACGCGATCACCGGCGTGCTCGCGCGCGAACTCGGCCCGAAGCAGATTCGCGTCAATGCAATCAACCCCGGCATCGTGCATACGGAAGGCGCTGAAACGCTCGGCGTGATCGGCTCGGACTTCGACAAGCAAGCGGTCGCTCAAACGCCGCTGGGCCGTATCGGCCAGCCGCGCGATATCGCCGATATCGCCGTGTTCCTCGCCTCCGACGATTCGCGCTGGCTCACGGGCGAACATCTCACGGCTAGCGGCGGCATGCGCTGATTCGTCATGGGGTTTGTATCGGGCCTAAAATAGCGGTTAATCCGCTATTCAGGCCCGATCATGAGCGCTGAGCTTTCGATTCGCGTAGAAGATCCCAAGCAAGATCCGTTCGTCGGCGTGTACGAGCGCCCGCCCGGCGCGCCGAGCGAATGGTGGCGCGTGAGTATGTCCGAGCGCGAGCATATGTATCGCATCGAGCATGGCGGTGCGCAAGGGCGCGTGAATATCGACACGGTCGTCGATCTCGACAATCTGCGCGCGAAGCTGCACAAATGGCATCGTGAAGGCTTCGTGCGCAGCGGTGAAGGCGAGACGCTTGCGCCGCCGCATCGCGAAGATTTCATGATGCGGCTGCGTCGCGCGGCGCAGGCGATGCCCGCATCGCAAGTCGACGAACCTTCCATCACCATCGGCGATATCGCCATCGCGCAAGGCGCGGGTGGCTCGCTGGTTCCCGCTGTCAATCCCGCTTATCTCTTCACCGATCGCGCCAACGACGTGCTGCGCGATATCGCCGAAAACAAGCGCGTGATGCTGATCGGTCACACGGGCGCGGGCAAGACGAGCCTTATCGAACAGATCGCCGCGCACGCAGCGCACGGCGTGCTGCGTTCCAATATGAACGGGCAGACGACCATTGGCGATTTCGTCGGCTTCTGGACCGTGAAGGGCGGCGAAACGCGCTGGGTCGATGGCGTGCTGCCGCTCGCGATGCGCGCGGGCCATTGACTGGTGATCGATGAAATCGACTTCGCGGAGCCTGCGATTCTCGCGGTGCTGACGGCCGTGCTCGAACCCGCCGGACGTCTGCTGCTCAAGGAGAAGGGCGACGAGATCGTGACGCCGCATCCGGCGTTTCGTTTGTTCGCAACCGCGAATGCAGTGGGCGCGATGAGCGCGTACCGGCATCTCTATCAAGGCGCCAATCTGATGAACGAGGCGTTCCTCGATCGCTGGCGCGTCTATCTGATGGACTATCTTTCTCCCGCCGACGAAGCGCGCGTGCTGATGCGAACCTTCGCGCCGCGCCTTGACGAAGCGCTCGCGCATACGCTTGCGGCCATCGCGGCCGAGTGCCGCACGGCCTTCGTGCGCGAGGATCTTGCGAGCGCGTTCTCCACGCGTCGGCTGATCGACTGGACCGAACTGATGCTGCGTCACGGCGATCCCGAACGCGCCGCCGGTCCCGTGATTTATTCGAAAGTGAGCGCGGAAGATGCGACGCTGATTCGCAGCATCATCCGGCATCACATCGATCTCGACGCGTGAGTGCATCGCTCGACACGACCGCGCTCACGCGACTCGCGCGCGTGCTGACCGGCGATCCGCAGATCGAAGCGGTGATGCTTCCCGATGGTCCGCGCGTGGAGCGCGGGCGCATCGTCTTGCCCGAACTCGATGCGGACGACGATCTGCTGACCGGCTACGTCGATCTGCTCGCCGCGCGCATGAAATACGGCGATGCGCGCGCGTTGGCGCAAGTCGATGCGCCTGTTGAACAGCGCCTTGCGCAAAGCATCGATGATCGGCGCGTCTGTGTCCAACTGCTCGAACGCTATCCCGGCGCACGCCATTATCTTGCGCGATGGCGCGAGCATGCGGCATCGGAGATTGCGCGCGGCTGGCACGACATGGCTTGGTGCGACAAGCTGCTTTGGCTGATCGATCGCGCGCTGTGGAACGAGGCGCTATCCGCAAACGAACGCATCGATTCGCTGCTCGCGACGCTCAATGCATGCGAGGCGCAAATCGACGCCGCGCGGCATGCGCGCAGCACGGCGGAAAGCATCGCGGCATCGCGGGAATTGGTGGCGTCGGTGCGCATGCTCGCATCGCGCGCCTTCAACACGATGATGTTCAGTTCCGATGCCGACGACACATTCGACGCGGAAAACGTATCCAGCGAGTTCCTTGGTGGCGATCAGATTGCGCCTTCTTCGAGCGACAAGATTGCGACATCCGACAGCATACAATCAGTCATCCTTATAAATAATGAAGGCGTGCGTCCATTTCTGTCCGTGCCTTTCACGACCGAATTCGATCTCGTCACGGACCTGACCGGTAAGGGCAACGCCATCGCGTGGCGCAATCTATTGTCGCTTGCGCGCGCGGAAACCGCATCGCTCAAGGCCAAACTCGAACGCGCATTGCGCGCCGACGAACACACGCATTGGCGACGCGAACAGGAACGCGGCGAGCTCGATCGTCACGCCTTGCCGCGACTCGCGATCTCGCCCGGCTATCGCACGCCGTTTCGCGTGAAGCGCGTTGCGAAGGGCCGCGATGCAGCGGTCAGCATTCTGATCGATCGCAGCGGATCGATGACGGGCAAGAAGATCGAACTCGCGCGACTATGCGCCGCGGCGCTCGCCGATGCACTGATGCAACTGGCCTTCGATTGCGAAGTGCTCGGCTATAGCTCGATCGAATCGCCGGAGATGCGCGCGGCCTACGATGCGGCGCTCGCCGACGGCACGCCGATGCGCCGCTTCAACCGCTTCGTCGAGCGGCTCGATCTGACGGTCTACAAGCGCTTCGATTCGAATGCGCTCGATGGTCTCGTCGCGATCGAATGCGGCCACGAAAATCCCGATGGCGAAGCGCTTGCCTGGGCCGCCGATCGCCTGACGATGCATCGCGCGAAACGGCGCATTCTGATGGTGCTGTCCGACGGCTATCCCGCCACCGGCGACGGCCATCCCACCGTGCTGCGCAACGATCTGCACGAACGCGTCAGAGATATCGCGCAGAAGGGCATCGAACTGATCGGCGTCGGCGTGCTCGACGATGCGGTCGAGCAGTTCTATCCGACCAGCATCGTGGTCCGCGCGCTTCACGAATTGCCGGCGCAAGCGTTCGCCGTGCTGGCGACGACGCTCCTCAACCGATAGGCGCTCCGGGACAACCCTGATTGTTCTGATGTAACACGCTTTGTTGCCTTCTAGATCATACGTATGATCTAGAAGGTAATTCGAGCCATGCCGACTTTGCACCGGCAAGTGTTGAATCAGATGGGCGAGCAGATTTGCTCGGGCAAATTCCTGCCCGGCGACATCCTGCCGGCCGAGACCGAGCTTGCGGAACAGATGCAGGTGAGCCGCATCACCATTCGCGAGACGATGAAGTCGCTGTCGGCGAAGGGCATGCTTCAGGTGCGCCGCCGTCACGGCACCATCGTGCTGCCGCGTTCGCAGTGGCAACTGTTCGATCCCGACGTCATCACCTGGCGCGCGCGCGCCGGCACCGTGGACGCCGATCTCATCCGCGATCTGATGGAACTGCGCACGATCATCGAGTCGAATGCGGCGAAGCTCGCGGCGAAGCGTGCGACGCCCGAGGATCGCGTCGCGGTGCGTCGCGCGTTCAAGGCGATGGAGCGCGCGGTCGCGGGCCACGGCGAATACGTGCCCGCCGATCTCGCCTTTCACGGCGCGATTCTCACTGCGTGCCACAACCAGTTCATCCAGCAAATGCAGAACGCGCTCTCCGCGATTCTGCGCACGAGTTTCGAATTGAGTTCGGAGATCGCGGGCGGCCCGGCGCGCTCCCTGCCGATGCACGAGGCGCTGTGCATCGCGATCGAAAATGGCGATCAGGATGCGGCGGAGAAAGCGGTACTCACGCTGATCGCGCACGCCGAAAAGGATTTCGACTATCGTGCCGAATTGCATCGGACTACCAAAGATAAGCCGCTTTAAACCTACACGATAAAGGATCTTCGCATGACCCAGTTGTTCGATCTGAGCGGCCGCACGGCGCTCGTCACCGGCTCCGCGCGCGGCATCGGCTTTGCGCTCGCGCAAGGTTTGGGCAAGGCAGGCGCGCGCGTCGTCATCAACGGCACGAAAGCCGATACCGTCGATGCAGCCGTGAGCCGTCTGCGCGACGAAGGCATCGACGCGCAAGGCCGCGCGTTCGACGTCACCGATGAAGCCGCCGTCGCCGCCGCATTCGAAGCGTGGGACGCGGCGGGCGTCGAAGTCGACATCCTCGTGAACAACGCGGGCATCCAGTTCTGCAAGCCGCTGATCGAGCTCGCGCTTGCCGACTGGCAACGCGTGATCGACACCAATCTGACCAGCGCGTTCATCGTGGCGAAGGAAGCGGCGCGTCGCATGATCGACCGGCATCGTGGGGGCAAGATCATCAATATCGGTTCGCTGACGAGCGAAGGCGCGCGCGCGACCGTCGCGCCTTATACGGCGGCGAAGGGCGGCGTGAAGATGCTGACGCGCGCGATGAGCGCCGAATGGGCCGCGTTCGATATTCAGGCGAACGCGATCGGCCCGGGCTACATCCTCACCGACATGAATCAGGCGCTCGTCGATAACGCGAGCTTCGACGCATGGGTGAAGAGCAGCAACCCGTCGCAGCGCTGGGGCAAGCCGGAAGAGCTCGTCTGCACGGCCGTGTATCTCGCGTCGCCGGCGTCGAGCTATGTGAACGGGCAAATCATCTATGTGGATGGCGGCTGGCTCGCCGTGCTGTGAATATCGGAGACATCATGGAAAGCGTCAAAACAGTCGCGCCGCAGCGATGGTGGCATCTCATGCCGATCATCTTCATCACCTATAGCCTCGCGTATTTCGATCGCGCGAATTACGGCTTCGCGGCGGCGGGCATCGATAAGGACCTCGGCATCACGCCGGCAACGTCGTCGCTGATCGGCTCGCTGTTCTTTCTCGGCTACTGCCTGTTTCAAGTGCCCGGCGCGATCTACGTGCAGAAAAACAGCGTCAAGAAGCTGATCTTCGTCAGCCTGTTGCTGTGAGGCGTATGCGCCGCCGCGACCGGCATGGTCAGCAATATTCCCATGCTGATGGCGCTGCGTTTCGTGCTCGGCATCGTCGAGGCAGCGGTCATGCCTTCGATGCTGATGTACATCAGCCGCTGGTTCACGCGCTCGGAACGCTCGCGCGCCAACACGTTCCTGATTCTCGGCAATCCGGTCACGGTGCTGTGGATGTCGATCGTATCGGGCTATCTCGTGCGCAACTTCGGCTGGCGCGAGATGTTCGTCTTCGAAGGCGTGCCCGCGTTGTTGTGGGCCGTGGTGTGGTGGTTCACGGTGAAGGATCGTCCCGCCGATGCACACTGGATGAGCGAGAAAGAGAAGGCCGATTTCGATGCGATCCTCAAGTCCGAGCAGGCGCATATCGCGCCGGTGCGCGACTACAAGGCCGCGTTCCGTTCGTCGATCGTGCTCAAGTGCTGCGCGATTCATGCGCTGTGGAGCATCGGCGTGTACGGCTTCATCATGTGGCTACCGTCCATTCTCAAGTCTGCATCGACAATCGATATCGTGTCGGTCGGCTGGCTTTCGGCCGTGCCGTATCTTGCCGCCATCATCCTGATGTTGATCGCGTCGTATCTGTCGGACAAGACGCGTAATCGCAAGCTGTTCGTGTGGCCGCTGCTGTTGATCGGCACGATCGCGTTCGTCGGTTCGTATCTCGTCGGCGGCTCGAATTTCTGGCTGTCGTTCGTGTTGCTGGTGATTGCCGGCGCGACGATGTATGCGCCGTACGGACCGTTCTTCGCGCTCGTGCCGGAACTCATTCCGAGCAACGTGCTAGGCGGCGCGATCGGTTTGATCAACGCATGCGGAGCGCTCGGCGCGTTCCTCGGTGCGTGGCTCGTCGGCTATCTGAACGGCGCGACGGGCAGCCCTTCGGCTTCGTATGTGTTCATGGCCGCGGCGCTGCTCGCGTCCGTCGTCATCATGATGCTCGTGCCCGCGCAAACGGGCCAGCATTCGACACCCAAGGGAGGCGCGGGCACGAAGTCCAAAACCGTGTCCTCCGCTCTCGCGGAATAAGGCAATGGCAACACTCATCACCGACGTCAAGGTCATTCTGACCGCGCCGGAAGGCATCAATCTTATCGTCGTCAAGGTAGAAACGAATCAGGACGGGCTTTACGGTTTGGGTTGCGCGACCTTCGCTTACCGGCATCTCGCGGTCAAATGTCTGATCGAGGAATATCTGCGGCCCTTGCTGATCGGACGCGATGCGGAGGCTATAGAAGATCTCTGGCAGTTGATGCATCAGAACGCGTATTGGCGTAACGGTCCGATCGAAAACAACGCGATCTCCGGCATCGACATGGCGTTGTGGGACATCAAGGGCAAGCTCGCGAATATGCCGCTGTATCAGTTGTTCGGCGGCAAGGTGCGCGAAGGCGTGCCGATTTATCGACATGCGGATGGCCGCGATCTCAACGAACTGTGCGACAACATCCAGCGTTATCGCGAGCAGGGCATCACGCATATTCGTTGTCAGAGCGGTGGTTATGGCGGCGGTGCTTTCGGTCGCGCGTCGTCGAATGCGCCGGAAGGCTCGCCTAACGGCATCTATCTCGATAGTCGCAAGTACATGCGCGAAACGCTCAAGCTGTTCGATGGCATTCGCAACAAGATCGGCTTCGACGTCGAGTTATGCCATGACGTGCACGAGCGTCTGAAGCCGGTCGAAGCGATTCGTTTCGCACGCGAACTCGAACCGTTCGAATTGTTCTTTCTCGAAGATGCGATTCCGCTCGAAGAAGGCGAGTGGATGCGTCAGCTAAGGGAAAAAACCACGACGCCGCTCGCACAAGGCGAATTGTTCAATAATCTTTACGAATGGCGCTTCCTGATCACGGAACGGTTGATCGATTTCGTGCGCGTGCATCTGAGTCAGATCGGCGGCATCACGGCGGGACGCAAGCTGCAGATTTTCGCGGAGCAGTTCGGCGTGCGCACCGCGTGGCACGGCCCCGGCGACATGTCGCCGATGGCGCATGCGGCGAATATCCATATCGATCTGGCGGCGCGCAATTTCGGTTTGCAGGAATGGTCGGGTACGGAGCCGCCGAACTTCGTCATTCAGGAGTTGAAGGGACCGCGCGAGGCCTTGCTCGATGTGTTTCCCGGCTTGCCTGAATTCCGCCACGGCTTTGTCTATGCGAACGACAAACCGGGTCTCGGCGTGGATATCGACGAGAAGGAAGCGGCAAATTATCCGTGCGAAAACACGGTCACGCAGTGGACGCAGACGCGTTTGATGGACGGCGCGTTGCAGACGCCCTAAAACGTCATTCGATCGGCGAAGCGAAGGTCCGCGCAATGGCCAAAAAATTCGCGGTCTTCGCGGGCATCGTATCGATGCGCGAGGCGAGCGCAAGGCGAATCGGAATCGCCTTGCCCGCGACATCGTTATACACCACGCCTTCGACCTGAATCTGACACACGGACGCGGGCACGATCGATACGCCGAACTCCGCCGCCACCAGATTCACCACGGACGATAACTGCGGCGCTTGCTGTCCTTCGATCGGATCGAAGCCCGCATCGCGGCACGCGCCGACAATCACATCATGCAGCGTGGGACTTGCCTCACGCGGCAACATGACGAACGGATCGTCCGCAAGTTGCGACAGATCGATCCGACGCTTCTTCGCCAGCCGATGCGTGATCGGCAAAACCACCTTCATCGGCTCGATCGCAATATGATCGAACTGCACGCCGGCAGGCGATACGCTGCCCAACCGCACGAACGCGACATCGACGCGGCCATCGTCGAGATACGAAAGCAACTGCGCGGTGTTGCCTTCAGCCAACGTAAGCGTAACGTTAGGATAAGCCTGCCGATAGGCGCGAATAAGTTTCGACACGACCGGATTGAACGCCGCCGATTCCGTAAAACCGATATTGAACTGCCCGATTTCGCCGCGCCCCGCGCTCTGCGCGTTTTCAATGGCGATGCGCGCATCGGCCATGATGCGTTTAGCATCGACCGCAAAGGCTTCTCCCGCCTCGGTCAACACGACGCCGTGCCCCGTGCGACGAAACAGGCGTACGCCGAGTTCGTCTTCCAGCGCGTGGATTTGCTGGCTCAACGGCGGCTGCCCGATGCCGAGTTTTTCCGCCGCGCGCGTGACGTTGCGCTCCTCGGCGACTGCTAGAAAATAGCGAATATGACGCAGTTCCATCCGATATCTATAAAACCTATTTCAGAAAGACGCGATAGATATTTGACAGTATAACAATGGCGCGACAAAATATCGCTATCGCGCAAAAGTGCGGGCTAGAACTACTCCCCAGATATGTCGCCTATCGCTTGTCGAAGTGAATCAGGCAGGACGAGTCGCGCCCGTGTCGTGCATCGACGCTGCACGCAACGTCTCATCGCTTAGGAAGGGGTCTAGCATGGCTGAAGCCGTAAAAAAACCAAGGCCCGAGTACCGGAACATCGGGATCGGCCAACTCGCGCAATACCGCTTGCCGCTCGCAGGGAAGGTGTCGATCCTGCATCGTGTCAGTGGC
>NZ_LFJJ01000358.1 GCF_001189365.1 Candidatus Burkholderia verschuerenii
CTAAATGACTTAACTACAATAATTTCACATAGAGGGTAGGATTGGCTAAATGAACTAGTGCTCAAATTGGTTAAGTGAATTGTGTGGAGACCATAGGTTCACTTAGGCAAAACTAGTCTTGAGACCGGAAGGTGATAGGCTAGTTTTAATTCTCTTGAGACCGGAAGGGTATAGAGAGCGAATGGTTTGTCACTAATTTTGGAGCGCCCTAAATCAAATTCCCCTTAGAAGCATGATTAGTGAGTCCCCAATGCACCATGTGATTCACCACTCTTCCTTTATTTGCTAATATCTATCTTAATTGCTTTCTTAGTGTAATTTCATTACTTTTCTTAGTTTACTTCTTGCATGAAAATTAGAAAATAGCAACACAAAAATACAAATTAGCTTGTAACTAGTTAAGAGCTCCCTTTAATCCAATAACCCCTTCCCTGTGATTCGACACCCAAGCTAACTACAACCGACTAGTGACGCTAGGGTTTTTATTATTGATTGAGCCGTGACAAATTTGGCCCTATCAATTGCACACACAATTAGCATACACGCCTAGCGCTCATCAATTTTTGGCGCCGTTGCCGGGGAAGGGCAACGGTTTTTAGGAAACTTTTATCTAGTTGCATAGCTTGTATATAGTGTCATTGTGAATATTGTAAATAGTAGGTTTGTTAGAGTGCTTGAGTCATTTTTCTATTTTTATGTGTTTTTGCTAACCTTATGTTTCAATTTTTCTAGATTTCTTGACCAAATTGAGGATCCAATTCAACAAGCAATGAGGCCGATGTTCTTTGGTGATTATTTTCAACCCGAGTGCGAACAACAATTCATTGAAGAGAGTTGGGGTAATCAAGAACAAGGCTATCAATGCTACCAAGGCAATTCCAACCACATGGGTGAAGACAATTATCAAGCCTCATTTCAACAACAAGAGATGGAGCAAGTAATTATGCAAATGTTGCTTGAGATGAGGGAAGAGAACAGAACAAGGGGTCAAAAATTGGATCTACAGCTGGAAGAGCAAGGAAGACTCATTCTAGAATTACAAGAACAATTGGATGCACAACCTCAAGATAGTTTGCCGAGCGACATGGGGCTAAATCCGGAAGGTGAGGAACAATCGGGTGAAGCCATAGCTATGAATAGTGACAAATTAGAGGTTGAGGAGAGCAATCAAATCATGGAGGAGACACCTAAAGAAATGGGAAAGAGGCCTATGGATAGCGCTTGTTGCTTGCGATTGGATCCCACGGTGCAAGAGGAAGAAAAGCCGAGATCGGAAGAAAAAGCTCAAGTGGAAGAATCACCTTTGGCGGCACGATCAAGAAATGAAGAACATGATCAAGACCTTATGAGCCAATTGTGTGAGATGATAGAAACTTGCTTCAAGGATGATTTGATCTTTCAATTGATGGAGTTTGGCATGGATGATGAGGAAATGCAACCGGCATGTGCAAGTAGTGAAGAGATTGGCAAGGCCGAAGGTTCATCATTGACTACGCAACCGATGGAGGACAATGAAGACCATGAGTTTTTTGAACAACTCATGTTGGAAGAAACGGAAGTAAACAATGGACGTGAAGACGCTTCAAATTCAAAGGAAGTGTTCAAAGA
>NZ_LFJJ01000359.1 GCF_001189365.1 Candidatus Burkholderia verschuerenii
GCTGCTGCATAGCGGCCGCGCGGCGTTCGGCGCTGCGGGCTACGCCCTTCGCGCCGCACGTCGCACAGAAGGATCAACTGAAACCACCGGCATCCGATTTCTGCACAACTTGACGCACACAACTTTCCAACGGCGCAAAATCGACGTTCACTGGAAATTACGATTCGACCTACGACATGACTCCTACACAAGCGGCCGTCACCGGTACTTTCCGGGGCGTGAGTTTGACTAACTTGGGATCGGATAGCGCCACGCTAACCGCAGACGCTAATGGGGTTATCACGGGCAGCGGTACAAACTGCACATTCACTGGGACCATCAAGCCGCATGCGACCGGCAACGTCTACGATGTAACGGCGCAGTTCGCGGCCAGCTCGGGATGCGCTTATCCAAATACGTCGGCTAGCGGTATCGGATTGGTCAGCGGCAACGGCATTCGCGCGCTACTTCAGACGCCCACTAATGCTGGCGTCCTGTTTATCGGTTCCAAGTAAAGGCGCATGCGCCGTATCAACGGCCCTTCGGGGCCGTTTTGCTTTTCTTGGCTGCTTCGCGATAACCGATTAGCGATGTCGCCGCTCGGGCGGCCTAGGCAGCGCGACGCCTGCTCGCTTCGTGCGATTAAGGCGTGCCGCCGCATTTCTTTGTTCTACCGGTATTCGTCTATCTCGACTGTGCCGCCCATCCTTTCCATCATCCTCCGAATACCGTCGGGCACATCCGGCAAGCGGTCACCTGTCTCATTGTCCCAGTAGCACCAAAGCGCGAGCTTGGCACCTTGCGCTTTAGCCAGCGTGCGCAGATCGTCACGCGGTAGCGCAAGTGCGCTCTTCAGGTAATCGAGATGCGGCGTGAGATGATCGCTTCGAATGGCGGATTTGCTCCCGAACGCCCAGAAGCCGCTGTCGGCCGGTCGGGCGCTGATTTTTCCGGATGGATAGCTATAGCGTTTTCCTTTCGTTCGAACGCTAAACGGCGTCACCCCGAAATACTCAGTCCAGAAATCCGGCTCGACAAATTCACCGGAAATAATCAGCGTCGCGTGCGCGAGCGCGTGCGGCTCTGTTTTGCTGCTCGCTGCTTCAGGGCGCATAGTTATGGATGTTGCCATCGAGAATTTGCTTATTAAACTCCACGCTGCCATCTTCGTGGAAGATCACGTTATCAGCAGGTCCCAGCCCGTTCTGCGGCTTGAACTGGTGAAGCATGTCGCTGAAAGTATTCTTGTCGTAGCCAAGCATTTTGGCGGCTTGGCGCGGGTTGTTCGTACTGGCCGCAAGGTCAAACACGTCGTCGCTGAGCGCGTCCGGTACGTCCTCGAACGGTTGCGCGTCGCCAAGCAACGAACCAGTATCCCCAATATCGCCGAAGCTCTTGGCCAGTCGTCCTGGCGATTCGTTGTCGCCGCCCGCCGCGTCGCCGAGCATCGTGCGGCCTACGGCTTCTGCAGCGCCTAGCCAGTCGGCCCTGAACAATCCTCAAAGCCTTACGCGATAAGGCGTTACAGCCCAAACCATGTTGAGCGAATTGCAGGAAGCAGGCATATTAACGTTTGATTCCTGCATTTTTTGACGAGGTGCGGATGG
>NZ_LFJJ01000360.1 GCF_001189365.1 Candidatus Burkholderia verschuerenii
TGAACCGCACCGGGAATGTAGGAGACTTCGGATCTTGGCTGTAATGGAGATTTGAAGTATGGAAAACGAAAGCAAGGCAAGGAAGCCCACCGGGACGCGATATTCAGATGAGGTGCGGGAGCTGGCGGTACGGATGGTGTTTGAGCACCAACACGAATACCAAACGCAGTGGGCGGCGATCCGCTCGATCGCCTCGAAGATGGGGATGTCACGCGAGACGCTTCGCAACTGGATCATTTAGGCTGAGCGCGACCGTGGCCAACGAGCGGGCGCGACAACTTCGGAACTGACGCGTCTGAAGGAACTGGAGCGCGAGAATCGTGAACTTCGCACGGCCAACGAGATCCTGCGCAAGGCTTCCGCATATTTCGCGCAGGGTGTGCGGCGTGGGCGCCGGATCAAGACGACGCAGCGCGACGATGCAGTGCCGTGCCAGCTGGACCGGGTCAAACGTCAGTTCCGGGCCGATCGGCCTAACGCGCTGTGGGTCGCGGATTTCACCTATTGTTGGACATGGTCGGGCTTTGTCTACGTGGCCTTCGTGACCGATGTGTTTGCGCGCCGTATCGTCGGTTGGCGCGTGTCGGCATCGATGAGGACTGACTTCGTGCTGGACGCGCTGAACCAGGCGTTACACGATCGCCAGCCACCGCCCGGGCTCATTCACCACTCCGATCACGGGTTTCAATATCTCAGCATTCGGTACACCGAACGTTTGGTGGATGTTGGCGTTGGGCCATCAGTCGGAACCGTCGGCGACTCCTACGACAACGCACTGGCCGAAACGATCAACGGCTTGTATAAGGCCGAAGTTGTGCATCGCCGTTCATGGCGTACGCTCCAGGACGTCGAACTCGCCACGCTCGAATGTGTGCACTGGTACAACCACCATCGGTTGCTCGGCCCGCTTGGGTACGTGTCGCCGGCGGAGGCAGAGGAAGCGTACAATCGGAATCCGGTGCTTTCCGCTCGCGCGGCGTAGCGCCAAACTCGGCGGTCTCCGACAAAGCCGGGGCGGTTCA
>NZ_LFJJ01000361.1 GCF_001189365.1 Candidatus Burkholderia verschuerenii
TCCAAGGCTAACATCCGTTCTCTAAAGATTGACCACTCATCATGTGTCCTTGAGCTTTCCCCCTTATGTCTTTCCACATTTCTTTCCTCATCTTGTGGGTTCTCTTGATCTCCCTCTTGGTCGTGCTCTTCTTCTCGGTCTTCATCACGGCGGTGGTCTTCTTCTTGGTGTGGCTCCTCTTGTTGCACCATGATGCACCTCTCTGCTCTCCCTCGGACTCGACCAAAATCTTGCAATTTGAGGATTGTTGGCGCTGGCATGAAATTTCCCTCATATGTTTCTTTTGTCAAGCCCACGTATTTTAACAGCTGGAAAATTAAGCTGGGGAAACCAAGGACCTGTTGATTTGAGCTGGTCATTTTCTTGATCGTCTCCTTGATTTCTTGGTTGATGACTTGGCCTATATTGACGCTATATCCCTTGAGGATAGCGTAGATAAGCTCCGTCCTTTTCCGGAGCACCCTCCAATTTACCACAATGGGCATCAACCGTGAGTTAATGAAGGCATTGAGGAGTCTCGCTTGAGGGGTCAAATCTGCTTTGTTAATTGCTCCCCATTCTTTGTCTAACTGCTTTGGGCTCCCTGTCAGCACTGTCGTGAGCTCCTCAACGTCACTGCTGCCCTGGACGCGGGAGAACTCCTCAAGCAAGTCGTTGGGAGTGCAGAAGAAGTTGTTGATCGCTCGAGGAGAGAAATCCACAACTGCTCCTCAGATTCTCACTTTGTTTTTGGCCAGTTGCCTTGAGGAGAGTTTGCATAAGGCGAGGTAGAATTCGAACGTCATTTCCTTTTCACCCTTCTTTACGTAGAATTCGTCCTCCATGAATTTTTTCCAGCTGTGCTTGTGTACGTACTCCTCAAAAAATGGCTCAATCTTCATTCCCCGCTCCTGTATTATGTGTCGAGACTTGATGTCCTCTTGTCGGTCCCTTACTGTTTCACTTTCTTGGGAGGACTCCCTTTGCTCCCGTTGGCTTGATTGCCCCAAATGGGCTCCCCGCATCTTCGGTGGCATCGTG
>NZ_LFJJ01000035.1 GCF_001189365.1 Candidatus Burkholderia verschuerenii
CTTCCGTTCGCTGGGCCTGCCGTCGGTCGGTCCAGCGCCGATCAACTGATCCGAACCGCCGTGTACGGACCCGTACGCACGGTGGTGTGGGAGGGGTCGGGCCGCGAGGCCTGCCCCTATCCCGATTATGCCGCCCAAGCGCTACGACACGCTTATTCCGCGCTGCCTTCCGCCGCCGCTTTGCCCGCTTCTTCGGGGATCAGCCAGCTTTCGATCAGTTCGTGCGCCTCATCGAGGCCGACGCGCTTTTGCGCCGAGAAAAGCTGCGCGGTCAGCTCGCCGCGATAGCCTGCGTCCGTGTATTCGGCCAGCGATTTCTTCGTCGCGCGCAGGGCGTTGGTCATCTCCTGACGCGTCAATTTGTCGCATTTTGTCAGCAGCGTGTGAATCGGCTTACCGGTCGGCGCGAACCAGTCGATCATGATCCGGTCGAGATCGGTCAGCGGACGGCGCGAATCCATCATCAGGATCATGCCGCGCAATTGCGCGCGGCTTTGCAGATAGGTGGACAGCAGACGCTGCCAGTGTTCCTTCGCCGCACCCGGCACTTCGGCGTAGCCGTAACCGGGCAAATCGACGAGAAAGCCCGCCGGATCGTCCTTCGGGCCGACTGAGAAGTAGTTGATGTGCTGCGTGCGGCCCGGCGTCTTACTCGCGAAGGCGAGCCGTTTCTGGTTGCAGAGCACGTTGATCGCCGTCGATTTCCCCGCGTTCGAGCGCCCGCCGAAGGCGATTTCCGGCTGCGGCGTAGGCGGCAGATCGCGCAGATGATTGACGGTCGTGAAGAAGCGGGATTGATGGAGCAGGAATGACATTGGGCGGGCCGATCGAAAGAGCTGCGAAAACTTATAGCCTTGAGAACCCGGCAAATACTGGGCATGCCCCGACTGGCGTCTTTGCGTGTAGCGGGTTATTGTACAATACGACGGATTTTTAAAGACCCGCATAGGGCAAGCCGGGAAAGAGCCGCAGGCCGACCGATAAAGGAGCGAGACAGTTTTCGGGGCGCTTAATTGCCCTTAGTCGTGCCCTTTCGTTCGGGTATCTTGCGGTGACGTTGCGGTCGCCGTCGTTTTCTGCAGAACCTCACATTCTCACAAGACGAAAAACAGGGTACGCGAATGAACCGACTGTACAGGTCTCTGGTGGTGCTTCGAGCAGCGGCGGCTTTCGGTGCAGGTTTGAGTGGACTAGCGGTATCGGTATCAGCAAGTGCGGCGGAGCCCGCGCAGCCGGCCAAGCCGGACGTCACGCGCGGTCAGGCCATCGCGACGCAAGTGTGCGCGGCGTGCCACGGCGCGGACGGCAACAGCGCCGGCGCGTCGTTTCCCAAGCTGGCGGGTCAGCACGCGGAATACATCGTCAAGCAACTGAAGGATTACAAAACGCAGCCGGGCGCAAAAGCGCCGGCGCGCAACAATCCGATCATGGCGGGTATCGCGGGCGCGCTGAACGAGCAGGACATGATGAACGTCGCGGCGTACTTCGCGTCGCAGAAGACCAAACAGGGCTTCGCGCGCGACAAGAACGACGTCGCGCTCGGGCAGAAGATTTATCGCGGCGGCATCGCGGACAAGGGCGTACCGGCGTGCGCCGCCTGTCACGGTGCAACCGGCATGGGCATTCCGGTGCAGTATCCGCGGCTGTCGTGGCAGTGGGGCGATTACACCGTGGCTCAGTTGAACGCGTTTGCATCGGGGCAACGCAACAACAGCGAGCCGATGCACCAGATTTCCTCGCGTCTGAACGAGGCGGAAATGAAAGCGGTAGCGGATTACATCGCCGGATTGCACTAACGCATTACGCAGCGTCCAGCGGTTCCTCGGCATGAAATCCGGGAATCGCCCATACTACGAAGCCGGTCCAAAGAGACCGGCGCAAAAACAAGAAAAAGGGTGGGACGTCGGCCGCAGGGCCGCTTGCGTCTCCACCCTTTTTTGCTGTTCAGCCGGAGTTTGAATGAGCGTCACCACATCGGGAATGCAGTCGAAGTCGAGTCGCCGCGCCGGGCGTGCTTTCGTGGAACTCGTGAGTTCGATGCGCTTCGCCATCGCGCTGCTGGTTGTGCTGGCGATTGCGAGCATCATCGGCACGGTGCTCACGCAGGAAGACCCGTACCCCAACTACGTCAATCAGTTCGGCCCGTTCTGGGCGGACATTTTCCGCGGCGTGAGCCTGTACAACGTGTACAGCGCGTGGTGGTTCATGCTGATCCTGATCTTCCTCGTAATTTCGGTATCGTTGTGCGTGGTGCGCAATGGCCTGAAGATGATCGCGGACATGAAGAGCTGGAAGGATCGCGTGCATGAAGGCAGCCTGCGCGCGTTCCATCACAAGGGCGAGTTTCTCGTCGGGGCGGATCGCGCGAAGACCGCCGCGACGCTCGAACGGCTCAGCACGAAGATGGGTTACCGCTTCGTCACGCGTCAGACGGACAACGGCGCGACGCTGATCGCCGGCAAGCGCGGCGCGATGACCAAGATCGGCTACATCTCGGCGCACTTGGCGATCGTCGTGATCTGTATCGGCGGGCTGCTCGACAGCAATCTGCCGATCAAGCTGCAAATGTGGATGTTCAACAAGACGCCGATCAACACCAACGCGGTGATCAACGACATTCCGCCAGCGCATCGACTGTCGGTGTCGAATCCGACATTTCGCGGTTACGCGTGGGTGCCGGAAGGGCAGTATGTCGGCACGGCCATGCTGAATCAGCAGGACGGGACGCTCGTTCAGGATCTGCCGTTCTCCATTCAGCTCAACAAGTTCATCGTCGATTACTACTCGACCGGCATGCCGAAGCTCTTCGCGAGCGATATCGTCGTGATCGATCACAAGACCGGCGCACGCATTCCGGCGCGCGTCGAGGTGAACAAACCGTTTACCTACGATGGCGTGTCGATCTACCAATCGTCGTTCCAGGACGGCGGCTCCAAGCTCGAGATGACCGCCTGGCCGATGACCGGCGGCAGCGCGAAAACGGTGCCGTTCAACGGCACGATCGGCGGCAACGCGCCGATTAGTCCGCAGATCGTCGGCTCGAAGGGCGAAACCGTCGAATTCACCGATTTCCGCGCGATCAACGTCGAAAACATGACGGATGGCAGCGGCATGCCGGACGCGCGCGGCGTCGCGAAGAAGGAAACCTTCCGCGATGCCTTCGACGAACGTCTCGGTTCAGGCGCGAAAACCTCGAAGCCGACCGATCTGCGCAATATCGGCCCGTCGGTGCAGTACAAGGTGCGCGGCTCGGACGGCCAGGCGCGCGAATACAGCAACTACATGCTGCCGGTCGATGTCGGCGGTCAGCCGATGTTCCTCGCCGGCATGCGCGTGAGCCCGAACGATCCGTTCCGCTATCTGCGCATTCCCGCCGACGACCAAAGCTCGATCAAGCAGTGGATGAACCTGCGCGCCGCACTCGAAACGCCCGCGACGCGCGCCGAAGCCGCGCATCGTTTCGCGCTGCGTTCGGTGCCGCAGGAAAACGCCGAACTGCAGAAGCATCTGGAAGAAAGCGCGAATCGCGTGCTGAATCTGTTCGCGGGCGCCGACAAGCTCGGCGCGGGCGAGAATCCGCAGATCAACGGCGGCTTCCAGAGCATCGCAATGTTCATCGACAAATCAGTGCCGAAGGGCGAGCAGGAAAAGGCCGCCGGCCTGCTGATGCGCATGCTCGAAGGCGCGATGTGGGACGTCTGGCAAATCGCGCGCGAACAGAATGGCCAGCCCGACGCGAAGATCGACGAAAAGAACACGGCTTTCGTACAAGCGTCCATCAACGCGCTTTCCGACAGCTTTCTGTACGGATCTCCCGTCTTCCTGCAACTGGACAGTTTCAAGCAGATTCAGGCGTCGGTATTCCAGTTGACACGCGCGCCGGGTAAAAAAGTGGTGTATCTTGGCAGCCTTCTGCTGGTGATCGGCATTTTCTCGATGTTTTACGTACGTGAACGCCGTCTCTGGTTCTGGCTCAAAGATAACGGGCAGGGCGGCGCAAGCGTGTTGATGGCGATGTCCACCGCCCGCCGCACCTACGATTTCGAGAAGGAATTCGTGCGTACCCGCGCGCAAATCGGCGCCGCGCTCGGCGCGAAGCCGCTCGACGCCGCCGATGCCGATGCCGATGCCGATGCATCATCGAGCGCGACCCACGCGTCCTCGCAATCCGAAGCCGAAAGCTCGGAAGTTTCAACACGGTAAGATCATGGACCTCACACAAACCTCCTCCCACGCACCTGCCAAGACGGGGCTTTCCGCGTCGGGGCTTCCCGATGTCGCCGAGTTCGACGATCGTCCGTTTCTGCGCAGGCTGACGCCGATCGACTGGCTGTTCGCCATCGCGATGGGCGCGGGCTTCGCGCTGAACCGCTATCACGCGCACATGGACGTGTACGACATGTCGGTGCTGGTCGCCGCCGTGCCGACCTTCACCGTGCTCGGCTGGCGCTGGAAGCCGGTGCGTCTGCTGATCGCGATGATCGCGATCATGGCGCTGTTCTCGATCCAGCTCTATCAGGGCGATCTCGCGCGCGCCGACACCAATTTCTTCCTCAAATACTTCCTGTCGAGCCAGTCCGCGATTCTGTGGATGAGTTCGCTGTTCGTACTCGCCACGCTGTTCTACTGGATCGGCCTGGTCTCGCGATCGCAGACGGGTGGCGCGATCGGCTCGCGCATGACGTGGTTCGCGGTGCAGATGGGCTTCACCGGCATGATGGTGCGCTGGTACGAGTCGTATCTGATCGGTACGGACGTCGGACACATTCCCATCTCCAACCTGTACGAAGTGTTCGTACTGTTCTGCCTGATTACCGCACTGTTCTATCTCTATTACGAACAGCATTACGCGACGCGTTCGATGGGCGCGTTCGTGCTGCTGGTGATCAGCGCGGCCGTCGGCTTCCTGATGTGGTATTCGATCGCACGCGATGCGCAGCAGATTCAGCCGCTCGTGCCCGCGCTGCAAAGCTGGTGGATGAAGATTCACGTGCCGGCGAACTTCATCGGTTACGGCAGCTTCGCGCTGTCGGCAATGGTCTCGGTCGCGTATCTCGCGAAGCAGCGCGGCTTCCTGGCCGATCGCCTGCCGTCGCTCGAAGTGCTCGACGACGTGATGTACAAGTCGATCGCGGTCGGCTTCGCGTTCTTCACCATCGCGACGATTCTCGGAGCGCTGTGGGCGGCGGAAGCGTGGGGCGGTTACTGGAGCTGGGACCCGAAGGAAACGTGGGCGCTGATCGTCTGGCTGAATTATGCGGCGTGGCTGCATATGCGCCTGATGAAGGGCCTGCGCGGCGCGGCTGCCGCCTGGTGGGCGCTGACCGGCCTCGTCGTCACGACGTTCGCGTTCCTCGGCGTGAACATGTTCCTGTCCGGTTTGCACAGCTACGGCAAGCTCTGATTCGCCGCGTCATCGAACGAAAAAACCGCCATGCTTCGCGCTGGCGGTTTTTTTTCGCTTCAGACTGGAATAGTGGCATCCAAACTGCTGTTTGACCGTATAAGACTTCATGCGATTCGAAGGGACGAAACATGTGGATCAGACGTAACCGCGCGCTGTATGGCGATGACATCGCGAGTCACGAAATCACGCCACGCGACGTGTTCGAGAACCGGCGGCGCGCGCTGCGTTCGATCGGCGCGCTCGCCGCGACGGGACTCGCCGGCACGAGCGGCCTCGCGCACGCGACGCTGACCTCGCCCGATGCGAAAGCCAAAAAGCTCGCCGCCGCGACCAACGCGAAATTCGTCGCGCAGGACAAGCCGACGCCGTTCAAGGACATCACGAGCTACAACAACTACTACGAGTTCGGCACCGACAAGGGCGATCCCGTCGAGCACGCGGGCACGCTGCGTCCGCGTCCGTGGAAAGTGTCGGTGGAAGGCGCGATCAAGAACCCGAAGGTCTACGACATCGACGAATTGCTCAAGCTCGCGCCGCTCGAAGAGCGCGTGTACCGGCTGCGCTGCGTCGAAGGCTGGTCGATGGTGATTCCGTGGATCGGAGTGTCGCTGTCCGAGTTGATCAAGCGCGCGGAACCGACGGGCAACGCCAAGTACGTGCAATTCATCACGCTCGCGGATCCGTCGCAGATGCCCGGCTTGTCCACGCCGATTCTCGACTGGCCGTATTCCGAAGACCTGCGCATGGACGAGGCGATGAATCCGCTGACGCTGCTTACGGTCGGGTTGTACGGCGAAGTGCTGCCGAACCAGAATGGCGCGCCGGTGCGCGTCGTCGTGCCGTGGAAGTACGGCTTCAAGAGCGCGAAGTCGCTGGTGAAAATCCGCTTCGTCGAGAAGCAGCCGCCGACAAGCTGGAACACTTACGCGCCGACCGAATACGGCTTCTATTCGAACGTGAATCCGAATGTCGATCATCCGCGTTGGAGTCAGGCGACGGAGCGGCGTATCGGCGAGGACGGTTTTTTCACGCCCAAGCGCAAGACGCTGATGTTCAACGGCTACGGCGATCAGGTCGCGTCGCTGTACGCGGGCATGGACCTGAAGAAGAACTTCTAGCGCGATGTCGTCCGCTTCTCAGCTCAAAAGCGCGCGCGTCGCGACGGGGCCGCGTTGGGTCGTGCCGGCGAAGGTTGTCGTCTTTATCGCGATGCTGTATCCGCTCGCGCGCATCGTGCTGCTCGGCGTGACGGGCGGACTCGGCGCGAATCCGATCGAGTTCATCGCGCGCTCGACCGGACTCTGGACGCTGGTCTATCTGTGCATCACGCTCGCGATCACGCCCGTGCGACGGCTCACCGGCGTCACGGCGCTCGCGCGTTTCCGGCGCATGATCGGCCTGTATGCGTTCTTCTTCGCCGTGCTGCATTTCACGACCTACATCTGGTTCGACAAGTGGTTCGATGTCGCCGCGATGTTGAAGGATATCGGCAAGCGGCCGTTCATCACGGCCGGATTCGCGGCGTTCGTGCTGCTGATTCCGTTGGCCGTGACATTGCCGAAAGCGATGGTGCGCAAGCTCGGCCGCCGCTGGCAGACGCTGCATCGGACGATCTATCTGATCGCCACGCTCGCCATCCTCCATTTCTGGTGGATAAAAGCGGGCAAGCACGATCTCGCGTTGCCGAAGATTTACGGCGCGATCGTGATCGTGCTGCTGGGTTGGCGCGTGATTACGTGGCTTCGAACGCGCGCGTCGCGGCGGCGCGCATAAAAAAGCGATGCCTCTTTCGAAGGCATCGCTTTTTCATTGAGCGGATGACGCGTCAGCTCGGCAGAACCGATTCGCCCGCGAACAACTGCTTCACTTCCTCACGCTCGCGCACGACATGCGCGCGATCGCCGTCGACCATGATTTCGGCCGGGCGCGGACGCGTGTTGTAGTTCGAGCTCATCGCGAAGGCGTACGCGCCCGCCGAGCAGATCGCGAGCACGTCGCCTTGCTCGATTGCGAGCGCGCGATCGCGCCCGAGCCAGTCGCCGCTTTCGCACACCGGACCGACGACATCGTAAGTCTGCGCCTTCGCGCCATCGCGCTGCGTGACCGGCACGATGCGATGAAACGCCTGATACATCGCGGGACGCGCGAGATCGTTCATGCCGGCATCGACGATGGCGAAGTTCTTTTCCTCGCCCGGCTTCAGATACTCGACGCGCGTCAGCAGCACGCCCGCATTGCCGACCAGCGAGCGGCCCGGCTCGAAATAGACTTCGCGCTCGCCGTGGCCGCGCTTCTCGATGTGATCGAGCAGCGTCGTGACGAATTGGCCGATATCCGGCGGCGTTTCGTCGTCGTAGGTGATACCGAGACCGCCGCCGACATCGACGTGACGAATGCGCATGCCATCGGCTTCGATCTGTTCGACGAGATCGAGCACCTTGTCGAGCGCGTCGAGATACGGACTGATTTCGGTGATCTGCGAACCGATATGACAATCGATGCCGATCACTTCGAGGTTCGGCATGGCGCCCGCCGCGCGGTACGTCGCGCGCGCGTCCTTGAACGCGACGCCGAACTTGTTCGACTTGAGGCCAGTGGAAATGTACGGATGCGTTTTCGCGTCGACGTCGGGATTCACGCGCAGCGACACCGGCGCGCGCTTGCCCAGCGACTGCGCGACTTCGTTCAGCGCATGCAGTTCGGGAATCGACTCGACGTTGAAGCATTTCACGCCGATTTCTAGTGCCTCGCGCATCTCCGCGACCGACTTGCCGACGCCCGAAAACACCGTGTCTTCGGCCTTGCCGCCCGCCGCGATCACGCGCGCCAGTTCGCCCGCCGACACGATATCGAAGCCCGCGCCCATGCGCGCGAACAGGTTGATCACCGCGAGATTGCTGTTGGCCTTGATCGCGGCGTGAATCTTCGCGCGACGACCGGCGCATGCATCGGCGTAAGCGCGGTAGGCACGGGTCAGCGCATCGCGCGAATAGACGTAGAGCGGCATGCCGAATTGATCCGCGAGCGTCGCGGCGGAAACGCCTTCGGCGTGCAGCACGCCGTCGACATAGTGGAATGCGGAATCGTTCATGCGTGACATCGAAAGTGCGCGCGGGATGCGCGTGGGACGAAGCGGATGACTTAGCGGATTACTCGGCGGACTTCGGCGCCGATTTCAGGTCCGTTTTCGGCGCGAGTTGCAGAGGCTGACCGGATGTTTCGGGCACTTCGCCGCTCGGAGCGGAACGCGAAGGCGGCGTATCCTGAAGGTCCGCGGGACGTTGCGGCATGGGCGGCGGCGAGGGCAAGTAAAGCGGACCGCGTTGCCCGCAGCCACCGAGCGCGAGCAGCGTCGCGGCACTCACACTCAAAGCCGCTACAATCGCGCTCATCCTGAAAACGACTCGCATGACGTCCCTATACCCCGTTTATTCGCGTTTAATCGATGGAGTTTAGCATGACGGACCAGGAATACCTGAGGCTGGCGGAGGCCGCGCTGACGGCGATCGAGCGCTCGGTCGACAACGCCGACGCCGATATCGAATTCGAGCGCAGCGGCAATGTATTGACGCTGGAATTCGAGAATCGCACCAAGGTGATCGTGAATCTTCAGCCGCCCAAGCATGAGATCTGGCTGGCGGCGAAGGCGGGCGGTTTCCACTACAAATACGTCGATGGCGCCTGGCGCGATACGCGCGACAACAGCGAATTCTTCGCCACGCTATCGAAGTATTCGACCGAACAGGCAGGCGAAACGGTCAGCTTCAAGGCATAAAAAAACGCGAGCGGAAGAGGTCTTCCGCTCGCGTTTTCGTTTGGCCGTTCGAGCCGCTTACTGGCCCTTGAAAAGATTCATGATGTCCTGCTTTTCCTGATCGCCGACATCCGGCGTCGGCGCGGTGACACCCGACACGCCGATGTCCGCCGGCGCCTGACTGACGCCGACCGTCGCGACGAAGCCGTGACCCGGCGTCATGTCGTCGAAGTACAACTCGCCGCCGAGCGTCTTCACGTCGGGCGGTATCGGCGGCTTGTACTCGGGCACGCCTTGCAGCGCGCGCTTCATGTAGTCCATCCACACGGGCAGCGCGAGACCGCCGCCGGTTTCCTTGTCGCCCAGACTGCGCGGATTGTCGTAGCCGATCCATGCAATCGCCACCAGCGAGCGCTGATAGCCGGCGAACCATGCATCGCGCGTATCGTTGGTCGTGCCGGTCTTGCCCGCGAGGTCGGTGCGCTTCAACTCGTTGGTCTTCGCGCCCGTGCCGCGCTGCGCGACGCTTTGCAGCAGGCTGTTCATCACATACGCGTTACGCGGCGTGATCGCGAGCGGCGCGCTTTGCTGCGCCACCAGCGGCTGCGGATGCGACACCACCGCGCCGTACGGATCGGTGATATCGGCGATCAGATACGGATTCACGCGATACCCGCCGTTTGCGAACACCGCGTAACTCGCCGCCATCTGCAAGGGCGTGACGAGACCCGCGCCGAGCGCCATCGGCAGATAGGCGGGCTGCTTGTCCGCGTCGAAGCCGAAGCGCGTGACGTACTGCTGACCGTACTTCGCGCCGATATGGTTGAGGATGCGGATCGACACCATGTTCTTCGAGCGCTGCAACGCGGCGCGCATGGTCATCGGGCCGTCGAAGCCGCCGCCGTAGTTCTTCGGCTCCCACGCCTGACCGCCGGTTTCCGCCGCGCTGAAGAACAGCGGGCCGTCGTTGATGATCGTCGCCGGCGACAAACCCTTCTCAAACGACGCCGAATACACGAACGGCTTGAAGCTCGAACCCGGCTGACGCCAGGCCTGCGTGACGTGATTGAATTTGTTCTTGTTGAAGTCGAAGCCGCCGACCAGCGCGCGGATCGCGCCGTCTTGCGGGACCATCGAAATCAGCGCGCCTTCGACTTGCGGCAACTGCGTGATGATCCAGTCGCCGTCGTCGTTCTTCATCAGGCGCACGATCGCGCCCGGACGAATCCGCGAGTTGGGCTGCGCCTTCGGACCCAGCGCGTACTGCACGAAGCGCAGATCGCTGCCGTTGATCGTCGCCACGTTGCCGTCGATGAAACTCGCCTTCACTTCCTTCGGGCTCGCCGACGTGACCACCGCCGCGACGATCTCGCCGTTGTCCGGATGCTCGGCCAGCGCATCGTCGATGGCCTGCTCGCGATCGCCCGGATCCTTCCGATATAGCCTTCCGGCCCGCGATAGCCGTGACGATGCTCGTAGTTCATCAGACCCTTGCGCACGGCCCGGTAGGCGGCGTCCTGATCGGCGGAATCGATGGTCGTCACGACGTTCAGGCCGCGCGTGTAGGCTTCCTCGCGATATTGCGCGTACATCATCTGACGCACCATTTCCGCGACGTATTCGGCGTGCACGCTGAATTCGCGCCCCTGGCCCTTCACGACCAGCGGCTGGGTCTTGGCCTTTTCGTATTCGTCTTCGCTGATGAAGTTCAGCTCGCGCATCCGCTGAAGGATGTATTCCTGTCGCACCTTCGCGCGCTTCGGATTGACCACCGGGTTATACGCCGACGGCGCTTTCGGCAGACCGGCGAGCATCGCGGCCTCGGCCAGCGTGACATCTTTCAGATCCTTTTCGAAATAGACGCGCGCCGCGCTCGCGAAACCGTACGCGCGTTGTCCGAGATAGATCTGATTCATATACACCTCGAGAATCTGATCTTTCGTCAGCGCGCGCTCGATCTTGTAGGCGAGCAGCATTTCGTAAATCTTGCGCGTGTAGGTCTTTTCGCTCGACAGGAAGAAGTTGCGCGCGACCTGCATCGTGATCGTGCTCGCGCCCTGCGACGCGTGGCCGTTCGACAGCGCCACCGTGCCCGCCCGCAGAATGCCGGTCAGATCGACGCCGCCGTGATCGTAGAAACGCGCATCTTCGATGGCGAGCACGGCTTTTTTCAGATGATCGGGCACGTCCTGAATTCGCACGACGCGACGGCGTTCTTCGCCGAATTCGCCGCTCAGGACGTGATCCGCCGTGTAGATGCGCAGCGGCACCTTCGGCTTGTAATCCGTCAGCGCTTCGAGCGACGGAAGGTTGGGCATGGCGACGACCAGCGCGTACGCGAGCACGAGCCCCGCGCAGACGATTATGCCGGCAATGCTGACGAAGAAACCGAGCAATAGCCGCTTCCACCAGGAACGGCGTTGCGGTTTTTTTACTTCAGGCGGTTGGGACGGCGGATGAGACGGAGAAGAGGATTGCATAGCACCACCAAAAACGGTCACGCGATTATAGCCGTCCAGGTATAGGAGTTTTCTGAACGCTTACATCGGATGCGGCGCGCAACGTTCGCATCGATTCATCTGCCGGATCGCACCTCCTTTTGCAGGCTGATTTCGCGCGCCACTGGCCGGGTGCGCATGCGTTTCTCACGATACCTCCAATGGCGCGCCGAAGCATCTGTTTGTCGCGCGCCTATGCCATCCGGCTAAATGTTCGGCGCAGCCGCATCTCACCACAATTCTGTTACCGCAAAACGCCGAACGGTTCGGCGCGCGGGAGCAGCAATCGAGGTGGTGAATGGAGAACGAAACAACATTGCGGGGATCGGTGCTGACAGTCGCGCGGCGCTTCGCGGCGGGCATCGAGGTCAGCGAGGATGCCGTGCGCGCGCGATCGTCAGCCGGCGGATGAGGCCGGTGACATCGACGACGGAAACCGTGTGCATCGATCGGCTGGAGCGCGTCGCGCTGCCCGAAGGCGCGGTCGTGAACGGCGATTTCGTCGATCGCGCGGCGGTCGTCGCGGCGATCCGCGAGGCGTTCGGGCGCTTGCCCGCGAGCGGTTCGTGGCGCTTGCTGCGATGCGCGATCGGCCTGGCGTCGGCGACCACGTTCACGACGAGCGTGCCGCTGATGCAACTGATCGATGCACGCGAGGCGCGCACGGCGCTCGTCGGCGGCGATCCGTTGGGCTTGCTCGAACCGGCGGTGCTCGCGGAAGCGGAGCGCGCGACGGGCATCGAGCGCGGCGCGCTGGCCGTCGACTGGTCGGTGCAGCCGCGCGACAACGGGCGCGCGCACGTGTCGATCGCGGCGACGGCGCGGCGTCATGTGGAGGCGCGCGTCGAGAGCGCGTCGATGGCGGGCATTTCGCTGGCCGCCATCGACGGCGAACCGGCCGCGGCGCTGCGCGCCATGCGTCATATCGGCGAACGCGCGCTCGATGCCGATGCGCGTTATCCGGCGCCGGAGTATCGGAGCATCGCGGAGGCGTTGCGCGATCTGGCGGGCGGACACGCGCCGGTCAAGCGCATTTATCTGGGCGGCGACGTCGAGCTGATGGCGCGCGCGGGTTTGCCGCCCGCGGTGCTCGCCGCGCTGTTCGGGTGCGCCGTGCAAGAGTTTCGACCAGCGCCTTATTGCAGCGGCAAGGACATGTCCGACGAGGACATCAACTCGCCGCGCTTCGCGGTCGCGTTCGGCCTGGCGCTGCGCGAGGTGATGGAATGAGCGCGACAAAGCCGGTTTTTCCCGATGACTTCAACCTGTTGCCATATCGCTATAAAAAGCGGCGGGCGCTTCGGCAGCGACGGCTCGCCGTGCTGATCGCGGCGAGTGTCGCGGGCGGCGCGGCGCTGGGCGCGGTCGTCGGCTGGGACGCCTTCGAACGCGCGCGGCTCGACGCGGAGCGCGCGACGCTCGAAACGTCGTTGCGGGCATCGAACGCGCAGGTCGACGAACATGCGCGGCTCACGCGCGCCGAAGCCGAGCGCCGGCGCGCACGACAGCAGGCGCAACCGCTCGCCGCGCCGCGCGACCGTTTTCTGGCGCTGCTCCATGCACTCGCCGATACGCCGCCCGAGCGCGGCATCGCGCTGCAACGCGTTTCGCAGCGGACCGACGAAGTCGAACTCGCGGCGTTCGCGCCGGATTCGCCGAGCGCCGCGCGCTGGCTCAAGCGTCTGGAAGACGTGGCGGGCGTGCAATCGGTCGAAGTGATCGAGATGAAGCGTCGCGCGGACACCGCGTCGGCCGTTCCCGAGCGCTACGAATTCACGGCGCTGGTGCGCTATCCGCGTGGCGCGATGGTCGCGAACGGGAGCAATCGATGACCGCGATCACGATGTCCCTTTCCGCCCAAAGCGCTTTTTCGCCGATCGAAACATGGTCGCGACGTCGCACCGTCGTGACGGGGTTCGGTCTCGCGACGCTCGTTTTCGCGCTCGGCGCGACGGCATGGCGCGCGTCCGCCTTGATCGATGTCGACGCGAGCCGCAGCGCGCTCGTGGCCGCTCGCACGAAGGTGACGGACACGCGCCGGCTCGTCGCCGACTTGCCGGATTTGCGGGCGCGCGTGGCGACCGTGGGGAATGGCCGCCTGTCGCCCGGGCAATGGACGAGCGCGGACGCGCTGCGCGAAATCGCGGGAATCGCCGCGCAAAGCGGCCTGCGCGTGACGGAAATCGAGCCGGTTGCGCCGGAACGCGTCAAAGGCGCGGCGACCGATCCGCAAGCGTCCGCGCGCGCCTTGCGATTCCGCGCGGAAGGCGCGTTCGGCGAAATAGGCCGCTTCCTCGACGCGCTCGCCGGTTTGCCGCGTCTGGTCGTGCCGGAGCGCACGCAGATGAAGCGTCAGGCCGGCGCGTTGAGCATCGACACGATCTTGCGCGTGTATGAAACGCTGCCGGCGGTGCCGCTCGCCGCCGCGCCGCGCGCCGATGCGTTCGTCGTCGATCCGTTCGGCAAGGACGCGGCGGGTGGATTCGCGCGCGGCGGGGACTTGCTGCTGGTCGGGACCATCGTCGGCGCGTGAAGCGCGATGGCGCTCGTGCAGAACGGGCCGGGCGTCGACGACTTCGTGCCGGGGCAGATGATCGGCGACGAACGGCTCGGGCGCATCGCGCCGCACGCGATCGAACTGGCGAGCGTCGACGGCGTATCGCGCAGCCTGAGCTTCGCCGATGTCCGCGACACGGGATCGTTCGCGCGCGTGCCGAGCGTCGAGATCGCGGCGGAGCCTGCGGAACATGTCGCGAAGCGTCGCTTGCCGCGAGACGATGCGCCCGCCAAACCGAAACGCGCCAAACCACGCATGGACGATGAACCGAAAGAGACCGCCGTCGCCCACGGCATTCCGCGCTATTCGATCTTCGATAAAGGCGGAAAAGCATCGCACGCGGGAGATCGCAAATGAGCCGCTTCATGTCGATTACTTCGGGCGTGTGCATCGTGCTGTCGCTCGCGATGCGTACCGCGTGCGCGAGCGATAACGCCGAACCGCTGTTGCCGCCCTTGCCGGACGCCTTCGAATCGCAACCGTCCGAGCAGACCGCGATCGATACGACCGTGCCGCCCGTTTTATCGCCAGCGCCAGCGCCCGCGACGCCCGCGAGCACGGAAACCATCGCGACGGAAACCGAGCCGCTCGAAGGGCCGCCCGTGCCGCACGCGCCGCACGCGCCGCACGCGCCGCACGCGCGTCTCGCCCGCAATCTCGACGCGCCGCACGCCGCGCAGGACGACGGCAAGCCCATCACGCTCGATCTGAAGAACGCCGATCTGGGCGCGGCGCTGCAGGCGTTCGCGCGATTCGCGGGCATCAATATCGTCGCGAGCGAGAAGGTGCGCGGGCAGGTGTCGCTGAATCTGGCCGCCGTGCCGTGCCGTGGCGACGCGCCTTCGATACGCTGCTCGAAGTCAACGGCCTCGCGATGGAGCAGCACGGCAACGTGATCTGGGTCGCGCCGCTCGCCGAACTCGCCGCGCGCGAAAAGCTGCGCTTCGAGGCGCACGCACGCGCCGCCGATCTCGAACCGCTTTCGAGCGGGACGTTCGTGCTGCGCTATCCGCGCGCCGACGATGTCCGCAAGCTGCTGACGGGCGCGGGCAACCAGCGCGTGCTGTCCAAACGCGGCGCGGCAATGGCCGATGCGCGCACCAATCTGCTGTTCGTCACCGATCTCGACGCGCGCGTGCGGCAGATCGCCGAACTCATCGCGCTGCTCGACAAACCGACGCCGCAGGCGAAGATCGTCGAAGGCGAAGTCGGGTTGTCGCGCAATCTCGGCGTAAAGTTGTCCGTCGCGGGCCTGGGCGATCCGCCGTCGCGCGGCGTGACGGGCGGCAATGACGGTGTGGTATACGATCTGTCTGCCGGGCCGATCAACGGTTTCGACGCGGCGACGGCCGGGCTCACGCTGTTCGTCGCGCAGGCCACGCGGCTGCTCAATGTCGAACTGAGCGCGCTCGAGGCCGAAGGGCGCGGGCGAATCGTGTCGCGGCCGCGCGTGGTGACGGCGGATCGCGTCAAGGCGATCGTCGAGCAGGGGATGGAGGTGCCGTATCAGGCGAAAGTCGGAAACGGCATGTCGGGCGTGCAGTTTCGGCGCGCAACCCTCAAACTGGAGGTCGAGCCGCAAATCACGCCGCACGGGCACGTCATTCTGGATCTCGACATCACGAAAGACAGCCTGGGCGAGCAGACGGCGAACGGGCCGGCCATCCACACGAAACACGTGCAGACGCGCGTGGAAGTGGAAAACGGCGGCACCGTGGCGATCGGCGGCATTTACGCGGAAGACGAGCGCGACGACGTCACGGGCATGCCCGGACTATCGAAACTGCCGCTGATCGGCTGGCTGTTTCGCCATGACGCGCGACGCAGCTCGAAGAGCGAACTCGTCATACTGATCACGCCGAACGTGATCGCATCGAGCGGCTGAGGCCGATGGCATCGGCCGCGGCGGGCGGCGCGACTCGACAAAGCAGGCGGTTTGACCTTAAGCTGCCGCACGAACGAAATTCGATGAACTGGAAGGAAACCGAGTTGCAGGAAGGGCACGCGAACGCGAACATTTTTTTCGTCGGACTCATGGGAGCAGGCAAAACCACCGTGGGCCGTGCGGTTGCGCGCCGTTTGCAGCGCTCGTTCATCGATTCGGATCATGAAATCGAGGCGCGCACGGGCGCGCGCATCCCGGTGATTTGGGAACTGGAAGGCGAAGACGGCTTTCGTCAGCGAGAAGCGAACATGATCGACGAGCTGTCGCTGCGGCCCGGCATCGTGCTCGCGACGGGCGGCGGCGCGGTGCTCCGGCCCGAAAATCGCGAAAATCTGAAGAATCGCGGCATCGTCATTTATCTGCGCGCCAATCCGCACGATCTCTGGCAGCGCACGCGGCGCGACAAGAACCGGCCGCTGTTGCAGACCGAAGATCCGCGCGCGAAGCTTGAAGCGCTGTTCAAGGTGCGCGACCCGCTGTATCACGAGACCGCGCATTTCGTCGTGGAAACGGGACGCCCGACCGTGAACGCGCTCGTCAACATGGTCCTCATGCAACTGGAGGTGGCCGGCGTCATCAAACCGGCCGAGTCATAAAATGTCCGCCACGATTACCCCCATGAATACCGTCAGCGTCGATCTGGGCGAGCGCGCCTATCCCATTCATATCGGTGCGGGGCTGATCGGTCGAACCGAACTTTTCGCGCCGCATATCAAGGGCGCGTCCGTCGCGATCGTCACCAATACGACGGTCGATCCGCTCTACGGCGACCAGTTGCGCGCCGCGCTCGCACCGCTCGGCAAGAAGGTGACGACCGTCGTCCTGCCCGACGGCGAGGCGTACAAGAATTGGGAAATGCTGAATCAGATTTTCGATGCGCTGCTGACCGAACGCTCGGACCGCAAGACCACGCTCATCGCGCTGGGCGGCGGCGTCGTGGGCGACATGACCGGTTTTGCCGCCGCGTGCTACATGCGCGGCGTGCCGTTCATCCAGGTGCCGACCACGCTGCTGTCGCAAGTGGATTCGTCGGTCGGTGGGAAGACGGGCATCAATCATCCGCTCGGCAAGAATATGATCGGCGCGTTTTATCAGCCGCAAGCCGTCATCGCCGATATCGGCGCGCTGCATACGTTGCCGGAACGCGAACTGGCGGCGGGTATCGCGGAAGTCATCAAGACGGCGGCGATCAAGGACGTCGAGTTCTTCGAGTGGATCGAGGCGAACATCGACGCGCTCAACGCGCAGGACGAAGACGCGCTCGCGCACGCCGTGAAGCAATCGTGCGAGATCAAGGCGGCAGTCGTGGCATCGGACGAACGCGAAGGCGGCCAGCGCGCGATCCTCAACTTCGGCCACACCTTCGGCCACGCGATCGAAGCCGGTCTCGGCTACGGCGAATGGCTGCACGGCGAAGCGGTCGGCTGCGGCATGGTGATGGCGGCGGACCTGTCCGTGCGGCTCGGCAAGCTCGACGAAGCCGCGCGCAAGCGTCTGGTGCGCGTGATCGAAGCGGCCAAGCTGCCGGTCGTCGCGCCGAAGCTGGGCGACGATCGCTACGTCGATCTGATGCGCGTCGACAAGAAGGCCGAAGCCGGCGAGATCAAGTTCATCCTGCTGACGCGCTTCGGCGCAACCGAAATCACGGGCGCCCCGGATCAGGCCGTGCGCGACACGCTCGCAGCCAGCGTCTGACCAGCGACGCGCCCAGAATCAGAAACGATGCGGGAGCAACCGGTGAGCGAAATCAAACGTGAAGTACCGCCGGGCGTGCCGTCATCGCTCGATCTGGAAGCGCATCTCGCGCCGTATGCCGCGCATTCGCTGCAATCGCGCGGACGTCGGCATCACGAGACGCCGCCCGCCGCGCGCACCGAGTTTCAGCGCGATCGCGATCGCATCGTGCATTCCACGGCGTTCCGGCGGCTCGAATACAAGACGCAGGTTTTCGTCAATCACGAAGGCGACCTTTTTCGCACGCGGCTCACGCATAGTCTCGAAGTCGCGCAGATCGCGCGGTCGGTCGCGCGCAATCTGCGGCTGAACGAAGACCTGGTCGAAGCCATCTCGCTCGCGCACGATCTCGGGCATACGCCGTTCGGTCACGCGGGGCAGGATGCGCTGCACGACTGCATGCGCGATCACGGCGGCTTCGAGCACAATCTGCAAAGTCTCGCGGTGGTCGATCAGCTCGAAGAACACTACGGCGCGTTCAACGGGCTGAATCTGTGTTTCGAGACGCGCGAAGGCATTCTTAAGCATTGCTCGCGCGAAAACGCCCGCAAGCTCGGCGATCTCGGCGAGCGCTTTCTGACCGGCAAGCAGCCGTCGCTGGAAGCGCAGATCGCCAATCTCGCCGATGAAATCGCCTACAACAATCACGATGTCGACGATGGCCTGCGCTCCGGCCTCATCACGCTGGAACAGCTCGCGGAAGTGAGTCTCTGGGTCACGCACTTCGAGGCGGCGCGCGCGGAGTATCCGAACATCGAAGGGCGCAGGCTGATTCACGAGACCATCCGCCGCATCATCAATACGCTGATCGTCGATCTGATCGAATCGACGAATCTCAATCTGGCGCGCGTCAAACCCGAATCGCTCGACGACGTGCGTCACGCGCCGACGCTCGTCGCGCATAGCGAGGAAATCGCCGCACAGGCCGCCGCGCTCAAGCGCTTTCTGTTCAAGAACCTCTATCGTCACTATCGCGTGATGCGCATGGCCAACAAGGCCAAGCGCGTCGTTACCGGCTTGTTCGACGCCTTTATCGAAGATCCGCGTCTGCTGCCGCCTGCTTATCAGGCGCGCGGGCCGGTCGCGGAGGAATCGGCCAACGATGCCGCTGCGCCCACGCACGGCAGCTCGCAGGCGCGGCTCGTCGCGCATTACATCGCGGGCATGACCGACCGTTATGCACTGAAAGAGTATCAACGCCTGTTTGTCATCGATAACAACTAAGATCGCGCGATTCAACTCGCGTGACTTCAAAACGGAGACTTTCTCGATGAGCTGCAAGCCCTTGTTCCGCTCGATCTCGGCGGCTGCCGTCCTTGCGTTCGGTGTCGGCGGCGTCGCGCATGCCGCGACGGAAATCCAGTTCTGGCACGGCATGGAAGCCGCGCTCGGCGAACGCGTCAACGACATCGCCAACGACTTCAACACATCGCAGAGCGATTACAAGATCGTTCCCGTGTTCAAGGGCACGTACGACCAGACGCTCGCGGCAGGCATCGCGGCGTATCGCAGCGGCAATGCGCCGGCGATCCTGCAAGTCTACGAAGTCGGCACCGCGACGATGATGCAGGCCAAGAAAGCCGTCATCCCCGTCTACGACGTGTTCAAGCAGGCAGGCGTGCCGCTCGACGAGAAAGCCTACGTGCCGACCATCGCGAGCTATTACAGCGACGCGAAAACCGGCCATCTGGTGTCGATGCCGTTCAACAGTTCGACGCCGGTGCTCTACTACAACAAGGACGCGTTCAAGAAAGCCGGCATCGATCCGAGCCAGCCGCCGAAGACATGGGCCGATGTCGAAGCCGACGCGAAGAAGCTGAAGGCGGCGGGTTATTCGTGCGGCTATTCGTCGGGCTGGCAAAGCTGGATTCAGTTGGAAAACTACAGCGCGTGGCATGCCGCGCCGTTCGCGACGAAGAACAACGGCTTCGACGGCCTCGACGCCAAGCTCGAATTCAACAAGCCGCTGCAGGTCGCGCATATCCAGTTCCTGCAGAACATGGCGAAGGAAGGCACGTTCACCTACGTCGGCCGCAAGGACGAACCGGTGTCGAAGTTCTATAGCGGCGATTGCGGGATCATCACGAACTCGTCGGGCTCGCGTGCGACCATCGCCAAATACGCGAAGTTCGATTACGGCGTCGGCATGATGCCGTACGACGCGAACGTGAAGGGCGCGCCGCAGAACGCGATCATCGGCGGCGCGAGTCTGTGGGTGCTCGCGGGCAAGGATCCGGCCGTGTACAAGGGCGTCGCGAAGTTCCTCGCGTATCTGTCGACGCCGGCTGTCGCCGCGAAGTGGCATCAGGACACGGGTTATCTGCCGGTCACGCAGGCCGCGTACGAACTCACGCAGAAGCAGGGCTTCTACGACAAGAACCCGGGCGCGGATATCGCCATCAAGCAGATGTTGAACAAGCCGCCGCTGCTGTACACGAAGGGCCTGCGTCTGGGCAACATGCCGCAGATCCGCACCATCGTCGATGAAGAACTCGAGCAGGTTTGGGCCGAGAAGAAGACGCCGCAGCAGGCGCTCGATTCGGCTGTCTCGCGCGGCGACGAACTGCTGCGCCGCTTCGAAAAAGCAGGCAACTAAGCGAAACTAAGCGCACGCGCCCGCATGGATTGCGGGCGCTTTCGTTCAGGATATAAGCGCATGGAAAAACGCTCTCATTTCGATACGAGCGTCTTGCCGTATCTGCTCGTCGCGCCGCAACTGGCGATCACCGCGCTGTTCTTTCTGTGGCCCGCCGGCGAAGCGCTCTGGCAGGCGACGCAAAGTCAGGACGCGTTCGGCACGTCGAGCGAATTCGTCGGCTTGCAGAACTTCAAACAGTTGTTCGCCGATCCGCTGTATCTGTCGTCGTTCAGCACGACGATGGTGTTCTGCGCGCTCGTCACCGTGTCCGGGCTCGTCATTTCGCTGCTGCTCGCCGCGTGCGCGGATCGCGTGACGCGCGGCGCGAAGGCATATCAGACGCTGTTGATCTGGCCGTACGCGGTCGCGCCCGCGATCGCCGCCGTGCTGTGGTCGTTCCTGTTCAATCCGAGCATCGGCTTGGTGACGTACGCGCTCGGGAAACAAGGCATCCTCTGGAATCACGCACTGAACGGCACGCAGGCGATGTTTCTCGTCGTGCTCGCCTCGGTCTGGAAACAGGTGAGCTACAACTTCCTGTTCTTCTACGCGGGCTTGCAGGCGATCCCGCAATCGCTGATCGAAGCCGCCGCCATCGACGGCGCCGGTCCCGTGCGGTGCTTCTTCGGCATCGCCTTGCTGTTGTTGTCGCCGACGAGCTTCTTCCTGCTGGTCGTGAATCTCGTCTACGCGTTCTTCGATACCTTCCCCGTCATCGATGCCGCGACCGGCGGCGGTCCCGCGCAATCGACCAAAACGCTGATCTACAAGATTTTCGCGGAAGGCTTTCAGGGACTCGATATCGGCAGTTCGGGCGCGCAATCGGTCGTGCTGATGCTGATCGTCGTCGCGTTGACGGTCGTTCAATTCCGCTTCGTCGAACGCAGGGTGCAGTACTCGTGATCGAGAATCGTCGCGGCTTCGATATCTTCTGCCACGCGGTGCTGATTCTCGGCGTCGCGCTGATCGTGTTTCCGGTCTATGTCGCGTTTTGCGCGGCCACGATGAACTCGAAGGAAGTGTTCACCGTGCCGCTCTCGCTCGTGCCGAGCACGCATCTGTTCGAGAACATCGCGCATATCTGGAAATACGGCAGCGGCAATGCGGCCGCGCCCTTCGGCGTCATGCTGCTCAACAGTCTGGTGATGGCGCTGGTGATCAGCATCGGCAAGATCGCGGTGTCGATCGTGTCGGCGTATGCGATCGTGTTCTTCCGTTTTCCGTTGAAGAACGTCGCGTTCTGGCTAATCTTCATCACGCTGATGCTGCCGGTCGAAGTGCGCATCTTCCCGACCGTGCAAGTCGTCTCGTCGATGCATCTCGCCAATACCTACGCCGGTCTGACGCTGCCGCTGATCGCATCGGCGACGGCGACGTTCCTGTTCCACCAGTTCTTCATGACGCTGCCCGACGAACTGATGGAAGCGGCGCGCATCGACGGCGCGGGGCCGCTGCGGTTTTTCTGGGACGTCGTGCTGCCGCTGTCGAAGACGAATATCGCGGCGCTGTTCGTCATCACCTTCATCTACGGATGGAATCAATATCTTTGGCCGATTCTGATCACCAATCAGCAGTCATTGCAGACGGCGGTGGTCGGCATCAAGAGCATGATCGCATCGGGCGATACCGCGACCGAATGGCATTACGTGATGGCCGCCACGCTGCTCGCGATGCTGCCGCCGCTCGCCGTCGTGCTGACGATGCAGCGCTGGTTCGTGCGCGGCCTCGTGGATGCGGAAAAATAACGGAGACCTCGCATAGATGGTTGCGCTGAATCTCAAGGGCGTGAAAAAAACCTACGACGGCTCGCAGTACGTGCTGCACGGCATCGACGTGGCGATCGAGGACGGCGAGTTCGTCGTCATGGTCTGGCCGTCGGGCTGCGGCAAGTCGACCTTGCTGCGGATGGTCGCGGGACTCGAAAGCGTGTCGGACGGCGCGATCGAAATCGGCGGCAAGGTCGTGAACAAGCTGGAGCCGAAAGATCGCGATATCGCGATGGTGTTCCAGAACTACGCGCTTTATCCGCATATGAGCGTCGCGCAGAACATGGCGTATGCGCTGAAGATCGCGGGCACCGATCGCGCGAGCATCGACGCGCGCGTTGCCAATGCTGCCCGTATTCTCGAACTGGAGCATTTGCTGGCGCGCAAGCCGCGCGAGTTGTCGGGCGGGCAGCGTCAGCGGGTCGCGATGGGGCGCGCTATCGTGCGCGAGCCGGCCGTGTTTCTGTTCGACGAGCCGCTCTCCAATCTCGACGCCAAGTTGCGCGTGCAGATGCGGCTCGAAATCCAGCGCCTGCATGCGCGTTTGGCGACGACGAGCCTCTACGTCACGCACGATCAGATCGAAGCGATGACGCTCGCGCAACGCGTCATCGTGATGAACAAGGGGCACGCGGAGCAGATCGGCGCGCCGACCGAAGTGTACGAGCATCCGGCGACGGTGTTCGTCGCGAGCTTCATCGGCTCGCCGGCGATGAATCTACTCGAAGGCCGCCTGTCGGACGACGGTGCGACCTTCGCCGTCGCGGGCGATGGTCCGCATCTTCCGGTCAGCGGCCCGGCAAGCGCGATGCACGGCCGCGAGTGGATCGTCGGCATTCGCCCCGAGCACATGATGCCCGGCCACGTCGATGCTCCGCGCGCGACGCTCGATGTCAATTCCGCCGAACTGCTCGGCGCGGACAATCTCGCGCACGGCCGCTGGGGCAAGCACGATGTCGCGGTGCGTCTGCCGCACGAGCATCGGCCGCAGCGGGGCGAGCGGCTGGAGGCGTCGCTGCCCGCGCGGCATCTGCATTTCTTCGATCCCACGACGGGATTGCGCGCCAACTGAACGGAGCAATGTCATGAGAGCCTGGCCTTATCCCGCGATCGTCGCGCATCGGGGCGGCGGCAAGCTCGCGCCCGAGAACACGCTCGAAGCGATCGAAGTCGGCGCGCGCCTCGGCCTGAAGATGATCGAATTTGACGCCAAGCTGTCGGAGGACAACGTCGTTTTCCTGTTGCATGACGACGACGTCGACCGCACATCGAACGGTCACGGCGCGGCGAGATCGATTACATACGCGCAACTGGCCTCGCTGGATGCGGGCGCGTGGTTCGGCGAGGAGTTCACGGGCGCGCGCATGCCGTCGTTTGCACAGGTCCACGAGCGCTGCGTCGCGCTCGATCTGATGGCGAATATCGAGATCAAGCCGTGCCCGGGACGCGATAAAGAAACCGGCACGCTGGTCGCGCAAGAAGCCGCGCGTCTGTGGGCCGATGCGCCCGTCGCGCCGCTGATGTCATCGTTTTCATTCGAAGCGCTGCAAGCCGCCCGCGATGCCGCGCCGCATCTGCCGCGCGGCATGCGGTATGACGACGTGCCCGACGACTGGCGCGCGCAGACGGCGGCGCTCGCATGCGTCTCGCTGCACGCGAATCATCGCGCGCTGGATGAGCGTCTCGTCGGCGAAATCAGGGATGCGGGCTTGCGCATTCTGGCGTACACGGTCAACGAACCGTCGCGCGCGCTTGCTCGCGCAATGGGGCGTCGATGCGATCTGTACGGACCGCATCGACATCATCGGGGCGAATTTTTTGGAAGGCGCGGCCGGCTGACCGGCCTTAAGCCTTCGCACGCGGAAGGACTAGCGGGCGGGCGCCAGCAGCACGCCGGCGACCAGCGTCAGGCCGCCGACCAGCGCAATGGTCTGCCACGGCTTTTCGTGGATGTAGGCGTCGGCGCCGTCGAATGCTTCGCTGGCGCGCTGGCGGAAGACCGCGTGGGTGTCGTTCAGACGGTCGCGGGCGCTGTCGAGCCGCTCGCTGATTTGCGCGCGCAGTGCGGCGGCATCGGCGGCGGTGCCGGTGGACAGCGCGTCTTCGAGTTCGCCGAGCAGCGAGCGCAGTTCCGAACCGATATCTTCCGCTGCGTCGCGGCCGTGACGCGCCATGCGACGTGCGCGTCGCGTCGTGCTGCTCCAGGAATCTCCGATGGCGTCTCGCGTATTAGGCAGTGCGTTCATGGATCGCTCCGTCGATGGATGAGTCGTGGATTGCCCGCCGAAATCGCGGGGAAAAATCGCGGGGAAAACCCATGATTCAGCAAATTCGATGCCGGATACGCGCTTTTTACGCTAATGCAGTCGAGATAAGGATGAAACGCCTTTCGTGCTCCGGCATGCCGCGTAACAACTGCAACTTATTCCCTTTTTAGAGGGTCACATTTACAAGCTCGGCCGAATAAAACACGCCGTCATGCGGATCGCGCAGACGGCGTGTTATTTGCATCGAAACATTTATCGCAGTACATAAATGCGATAAAGGCAAAACAACTCAGAAACGGTAGCCCACGCGCAAATAAGTCACGATCGGGTTGAGCGTGATCTTCGCTTTGGATTGAACGTTGAGCGTGCCGACAGGTGTTTGAGCCGCCGTATTCAAGGTGGCGTTCGCCTTCAACGGAATGAATGAGACGGAGAAACCCGCAAACCAGTGTTGCGTGAAATTATAGACAGCGCCTACATTAAAGACCGGTGCCCACGAACTATCCGTATCGACGCTGGTCGGACCATGCAGCACGGAGCCTTCGAAAGTGGTATTCGTGATCTTCGCGTCGCTGAACGAGACATGCGTCACGCCGATGCCGACGAACGGGCGCAGTTTCGCTTCAGGCGCAGCAAAGAAGTATTTGAAGAGCAGCGTTGGGCTCCACTGTTTGGCGCTGCCAAGTTTGCCGTATTGAGAGAGCGTGCCGGTGCCTTCGAGGTCGAATGTCGGCGGCACGCCCATTTCGAGTTCGGTGGCGATATGGTCGGTGACGAAGTAACCAAGCGTGAAGCTGACGGTATCGGAGCTCGAGATACCCGCGCCGGTGCCCGGTACGCTGATATCGACGGGCGATCCGCCTACACTGGTTTCCTTGAGTGGGCCACTGCTATCGATGGGGGAAAAATGAAACCAGCCCACAGTGCCGTAGATGGATCCAGCAGATTGCGCATGGGCCACGCCCGACATACACGCTAACGCTGCGATCCCCGTGATGACTTGTTTTATTCTCAATTTGTGCTCCTCCGAAAAAGCACGCTCATTATGAACTCAACATTTCACATAAACCATAGCGGCGTCGTAGAGCATTTTCCCTAGGTCTGAGCGGCTTCGGGAGCCATTGCACGGCAATTGCGTGGGTTTGGGTTGGTGCGGTCTTTTAGCATCCGAAACGGCAAACAGAACGGCTCCATCAAGTCCCCGAATGGGGTAACACAAACGCGATCAACGGAATATCCAGAATGGCACGGCTTGCACGACTCTACGTTCCCGAACAGCCGCAGCATGTCATCCTGCGAGGTCTCGACCAGCAGCCCGCATTCGTCGACGACCAGGACTACGAGCTTTTCATCGACTGCTTGAGGACTGCCTCACGTGATCATCATCTTTCCATCCACGCCTATGCGCTGATGCCGCAGGCGGTGCATCTGCTCGTCACGCCTCGCGACGAGTCGAGCCTGCCCAAGGCGATGCAGGCGGTCGGACGTCGTTACGTAGCGCACTTCAATCGACGTTACATGCGACGCGGCACGCTCTGGGAGGGCCGCTACCGCGCGACCGTCATCGAAGGCGACCGGTACTTCCTGCTGGCCACGCGCGTGGTCGAGATGGCGCCGGTGCGAGCGCAACTCGCCGCCACGCCGCAGGACTACAAGTGGTCGAGCTATCGGCATCACATCGGGCTGGCGCTGGACGGGCTGATTACCGACCATCCGCTGTTCTGGTCGCTCGGCAATACGCCGTTCGAACGACAGCACGCCTACAAGGAACTGTGCGATCAGCCGCTCGACGAACGCGAGGCCAACCGGCTGCTGCAGGCGACGCTGAAGGGCTGGGTGCTCGGCAGCGACGCGTACCGCGAATGGGCGTCCGGCGCGGCCAATCGGCGGGTGTCGCCGCTGCCGCGCGGACGGCCGCGCAAGGTCCGAGAGACGCCGCAGACGCAGTGACAGCGGCGTCCGCCGCCCAGGGCATCACCGAAACGGCGTTCGCGCCGTTTCTTTTGGTTCCAAATTGATATGGCCCCGTTAAATTGGGGCGAGTTTGCACCATATCGATAATTGGTGCCATATCATCAAGTTTTATTTGCCATCGCTTTGATTCGTCGCGTATATTTAGTTTTCCGGCAATTGACGCGGCGCAGCGCGCGCACGGCAGACCGGCTTGCGGCGAACAAGACGAAATAATTCCGTCGCGGGCACACAAGAAAATGGTTCAACGGCCGAGTCGGCCCTCACAGTAGAGACGGTGTCCCCATGAACGATCATCAGCAACCGGCAGTCGGTTTGCTTCCCGCCGCGCAGGGCATGTACGACCCTGCCAACGAGCATGACGCCTGCGGCGTCGGCTTCGTCGCCCACATCAAAGGGAAAAAGAGCCACGAGATCATTCAACAGGGTCTCAAGATTCTCGAGAACCTCGATCACCGCGGCGCAGTCGGCGCGGACCCGTTCATGGGCGATGGCGCGGGCATCCTGATTCAGGTGCCGGACGGCTTCTATCGCGAGGAAATGGCCAAGCAGGGCGTGACCTTGCCGCCGGCCGGCGAATACGGCGTCGGCATGATCTTCCTGCCGAAGGAACACGCATCGCGCCTCGCGTGCGAGCAGGAACTGGAGCGCACGGTCAAGGCCGAAGGCCAGGTCGTGCTCGGCTGGCGCGACGTGCCGGTCGATTCCAACATGCCCATCTCGCCGACCGTGAAGGCCAGCGAACCGCTGATCCGCATGATCTTCATCGGGCGCGGCAAGGACATCGTCGTGACGGATGCGCTCGAGCGCAAGCTGTACATCATCCGCAAGACGGCGAGCCATCGCATTCAGGCGCTCAAGCTCAAGCACGGCAAGGAATACTTCGTGCCGTCGATGTCGTCGCGCACGGTCGTCTACAAGGGTCTGCTGCTGGCGGGTCAGGTTGGCGTGTACTACCGCGATCTGCAAGACGAGCGCGTCGTCTCCGCACTGGCGCTCGTGCACCAGCGCTTCTCGACCAACACGTTCCCGGCATGGGAACTCGCGCACCCGTACCGCATGATTGCGCACAACGGTGAAATCAACACCGTGAAGGGCAACGTCAACTGGCTGAACGCGCGTACCGGCGCCATCGCGTCCTACGTGCTCGGCGACGATCTGCCGAAGCTCTGGCCGCTGATCTATCCGGGTCAGTCGGACACGGCATCGTTCGACAACTGTCTCGAACTGCTGGTGATGGCCGGCTACCCGCTCGTCCACGCGATGATGATGATGATCCCGGAAGCCTGGGAACAGCACACGCTGATGGACGACAACCGCCGCGCGTTCTACGAATACCACGCCGCGATGATGGAGCCGTGGGACGGCCCCGCCGCCATCGCGTTCACGGACGGCCGCCAGATCGGCGCGACGCTCGACCGTAACGGCCTGCGTCCGGCGCGCTATCTCGTCACCGACGACGACCTCGTGATCCTCGCCTCCGAAGCGGGCGTGCTGCCCATTCCTGAATCGAAGATCGTCCAGAAGTGGCGTCTGCAGCCGGGCAAGATGTTCCTGATCGACATGGAACAAGGCCGCATCATTCAGGACAAGGAGCTCAAGGACAACCTCGCGAACGCGAAGCCGTACAAGAGCTGGATCGAAGCCGTGCGCATCAAGCTCGACGAAATCGAGCCGAAGGCGGAAGACGTCGAAACGCAACGCCGCGAAGCCGCCGCGCTGCTCGACCGTCAGCAGGCGTTCGGCTACACGCAGGAAGACCTCAAGTTCCTGATGGCGCCGATGGCGCAATCGGGCGAGGAAGCCGTCGGCTCGATGGGCAACGACTCGCCGCTGGCGGTCATGTCCAACAAGAACAAGACGCTGTACAACTACTTCAAGCAGTTGTTCGCGCAAGTGACGAACCCGCCGATCGACCCGATTCGCGAAAACATGGTGATGTCGCTGGTCTCGTTCATCGGCCCGAAGCCGAACCTGCTCGACACGACCAACATCAACCCGACGATGCGCCTCGAAGTGTCGCAGCCCGTGCTCGACTTCAAGGACATCGCCAAGATCCGCGCGATCGATCAGTACACCGGCGGCAAGTTCAGCTCGTACGAACTGAACATCGTGTATCCGGCGTCGTGGGGCAAGGAAGGCATCGAGGCGCGCATCGCTTCGCTGTGCGCGGAAGCGGTCGATGCCGTCAAGTCCGGCTACAACATCCTGATCGTGTCGGACCGCAAGGCCGACCGCGACAACGTCGCGATTCCGGCGCTGCTCGCCACGTCGGCGATCCACTCGCATCTGGTGCAGCACGGTCTGCGCACGAGCACGGGTCTGGTCGTGGAAACGGGTTCGGCGCGCGAGACGCATCACTTCGCGCTGCTCGCGGGCTTCGGCGCGGAAGCGGTGCATCCGTACCTCGCGCTGGAAACGCTCGCCAACATGGCCGACGGCCTGAAGGGCGATCTGTCGGCGGACAAGGTCATCTACAACTTCACGAAGGCAGTCGGCAAGGGCTTGCTGAAGGTCATGTCGAAGATGGGCATTTCGACCTACATGTCCTACACCGGCGCGCAGATTTTCGAAGCGGTCGGCCTGTCGTCGGAACTGGTCGAGAAGTACTTCAAGGGCACGGCGTCGAAGGTCGGCGGCATCGGCCTGTTCGAAGTGGCGGAAGAAGCGCTGCGTCTGCATTGCGATGCGTTTGGCGACAACCCGGTGCTCGCCAACATGCTCGACGCGGGCGGCGAGTACGCGTATCGCGTGCGCGGCGAGGAACACATGTGGACGCCGGACGCGATCGCCAAGCTGCAACACTCGGCGCGCAGCAACTCGTATCAGACGTACAAGGAATACGCGCACATCATCAACGACCAGACGAAGCGTCACATGACCTTCCGCGGCCTGTTGGAGTTCAAGCTCGAACCGACCAAGGCGATTCCGCTCGACGAAGTGGAATCGGCGAAGGAAATCGTCAAGCGCTTCGCCACCGGCGCGATGTCGCTCGGCTCGATCAGCACGGAAGCGCACGCTACGCTGGCCGTCGCGATGAACCGTATCGGCGGCAAGTCGAACACGGGCGAAGGCGGCGAGGACGACAAGCGTTATCGCAACGAACTGCGCGGCATTCCGATCAAGAACGGCGACACGTTGCAATCGATCATCGGGCCGGAAGTCGTCACCGACATTGCGCTGAAGGACGGCGATTCGCTGCGTTCGAAGATCAAGCAGGTCGCGTCGGGCCGTTTCGGCGTGACGGCGGAGTATCTGTCGTCGGCGGATCAGATTCAGATCAAGATGGCGCAGGGCGCGAAGCCCGGCGAAGGCGGTCAGTTGCCGGGCCACAAGGTGTCGGAATACATCGGCAAGCTGCGTTGCTCGGTGCCGGGCGTCGGCCTCATTTCGCCGCCGCCGCACCACGACATCTATTCGATCGAAGACCTGGCGCAGCTCATTCACGATCTGAAGAACGTGAATTCGTCGTCGAGCATTTCGGTGAAGCTGGTGTCGGAAGTGGGCGTCGGCACGGTGGCGGCGGGTGTGGCGAAGGCGAAGGCGGATCACGTCGTGATCGCCGGTCATGACGGCGGCACGGGCGCGTCGCCGCTCTCGTCGCTGAAGCACGCGGGCACGCCGTGGGAACTCGGTTTGGCCGAGACGCAGCAAACGCTGGTGCTCAACCGTCTGCGCGGCCGTATCCGCGTGCAGGCCGATGGCCAGATGAAGACCGGCCGCGATGTCGTGATCGGCGCGCTGCTCGGCGCGGACGAGTTCGGTTTCGCGACCGCGCCGCTCGTCGTCGAAGGCTGCATCATGATGCGCAAGTGTCATCTGAACACGTGCCCGGTCGGCGTTGCGACGCAAGATCCGGTGCTGCGCGCGAAGTTCTCGGGCCAGCCGGAACACGTCGTCAACTTCTTCTTCTTCGTGGCGGAAGAAGTGCGCGAAATCATGGCGCAACTCGGCCTGCGCAAGTTCGACGATCTGATCGGCCGCGGCGAGCTGCTCGACACGAAGAAGGGCGTCGAGCACTGGAAGGCGAAGGGTCTCGACTTCTCGCGCGTGTTCTACCAGGTGCCGGATGCTGAAGAAGTCGCGCGCAAGCACGTCGATGTGCAGGATCACGGTCTGGACAAGGCACTCGATCACGTGCTGATCGAAAAGTCGAAGGCGGCGATCGAGCGCGGCGAGCATGTGTCGTTCATTCAGCCGGTGCGCAACGTCAACCGCACGGTCGGCGCGATGCTGTCCGGCCTGATCGCGAAGAAGCACGGTCACGACGGTCTGCCCGACGACTCGATCCACATTCAGTTGAAGGGCACGGCGGGCCAGAGCTTCGGCGCGTTCCTCGCGAAGGGCGTGACGCTCGATCTCGTCGGCGACGGCAACGACTATGTCGGCAAGGGGCTGTCGGGCGGGCGCATCATCATTCGCCCGACCAACGACTTCCGCGGCAAGTCGGAAGAAAACATCATCTGCGGCAACACGGTGATGTACGGCGCGATCGAAGGCGAATCGTATTTCCGGGGCGTCGCGGGCGAGCGCTTCTGCGTGCGTAACTCGGGCGCGACGGCGGTCGTCGAAGGCACGGGCGATCACGGCTGTGAATACATGACCGGCGGCACGGTGGTCGTGCTCGGCGAGACGGGCCGCAACTTCGCGGCGGGCATGTCGGGCGGTATCGCGTTCGTGTACGACCCGGACGGTTCGTTCGCCGGCAAGTGCAACAAGGCGATGGTCGCGCTTGATCCGGTGCTGCAACAAGCCGAACAGGAGCGCACCATCGACCGCGCACTGTGGCACATCGGCAAGACCGACGAAGCGCTGCTCAAGGGCTTGATCGAGCGTCACTTCCAGTTCACCGGTTCGCCGCGCGCCAAGGCGCTGCTCGAAAACTGGGATTCCGCGCGACGTCAGTTCGTGAAGGTCTTCCCGACCGAGTACAAGCGCACGCTCGGCGAGATCGGCGCGAAGAAGTCGAAAGACGCGATCGCCGCTTAAGCCTCGCTTCGATAGATATAGAAAGACGCTCCGGTGCGTGTGCATCGGAGCGTGCGATCCTCACTCAATACAGAGAAAGAAATGGGAAAAGCCACCGGTTTTCTCGAGTTCGAACGCCGCCACGAGGCGTACGAAGCGCCGCTGACCCGCGTCAAGCACTACAAGGAATTCGTTGTCGCGCTGACGGACGAAGACGCGAAAGTTCAGGGCGCGCGCTGCATGGACTGCGGCATTCCGTTCTGCAATAACGGCTGCCCGGTCAACAACATCATTCCGGACTTCAACGATCTCGTGTTCCAGCAAGACTGGAAGAGCGCGATCAACGTGCTGCATTCGACCAACAACTTCCCGGAGTTCACGGGCCGAATCTGCCCGGCGCCGTGCGAAGCGGCGTGCACGCTCGGCATCAACGACGATCCGGTCGGCATCAAGTCGATCGAGCACGCGATCATCGACAAGGCGTTCGCGGAAGGCTGGGTCGTGCCGCAACCGCCGAAGCACAAGACGGGCAAGAAGGTCGCGGTCGTCGGTTCGGGTCCTGCGGGTCTGGCCACGGCGCAGCAACTGGCGCGCGCGGGTCACGACGTGGTCGTGTTCGAGAAGAACGATCGCATCGGCGGGCTGCTGCGTTACGGCATCCCCGACTTCAAGCTGGAGAAGTGGCTGATCGATCGCCGCATGCGCCAGATGGAAGCGGAAGGCGTGACGTTCCGCACCAACGTGTTTATCGGCAAGGAAGCGATGCCGGCGTACATCGCCAATACGGCGAAGGAAACCATCACGCCAGACGAGCTGAAGGAACAGTTCGACGCGGTTGTGATCGCGGGCGGTTCGGAAACGCCGCGCGATCTGCCGGTGCCGGGCCGCGAGCTGGAAGGCATCTATTACGCGATGGAATTCCTGCCGCAGCAGAACAAGGTCAACGCCGGCGACAAGCTAACGGACCAACTGCTCGCGAAGGGCAAGCATGTGGTCGTGATCGGCGGCGGCGATACGGGTTCGGATTGCGTCGGCACGTCGAATCGTCATGGCGCGACGGATGTGGCGCAGTTCGAACTGCTTGCGCAACCGCCCGAAGTCGAGAACAAGCCGCTCGTGTGGCCGTACTGGCCGATCAAGCTGCGCACGTCGTCGTCGCATGAAGAAGGTTGCGATCGCGACTGGTCTGTTGCGACGAAGCGTTTCGAAGGCAAGAACGGCAAGGTCGAAAAGCTGATCGCGGTGCGTGTGGAATGGAAGGGCGGCAAGATGCAGGAAGTGCCGAACTCCGAGTTTGAACTGAAGGCCGATCTCGTGCTGCTCGCGATGGGCTTCACGCAGCCGGTCTCGCCGGTGCTGGAAGCGTTCGGCGTCGAGAAGGATGCGCGCGGCAACGTGCGTGCGTCGACCGAAGGCGACAAGGCGTACTACACGTCGGTGGACAAGGTGTTCACGGCGGGCGATATGCGTCGCGGGCAATCGCTGGTGGTGTGGGCAATCCGCGAAGGCCGTCAGTGCGCGCGTTCGGTGGATGCGTTCCTGATGGGTTCGAGCGAGCTGCCGCGCTAAGCTTTTTTCAAGCGCAACGAAAAAGGCCACGCAATCGCGTGGCCTTTTTACTTTGATGGACTCGAAAGGAAGCTAAAGAAGCCTTAAGCCTCCGCCATCGTCCGTTCGATCTCGATCTTGTAGTCGTGGAACATTGCCACCGACTCGCGATGCGCGACGCTCAGAATCGCCGCCTTCGGCAAGCGTTCGACGAGCGCGTTGTAGATATGCAGTTCGTTGTCGGCATCGAGCGCGCTGGTGGCTTCGTCGAGGAATACGAAGTCGGGCTTGTGCAGCAGCACGCGGGCGGCCGCCAGCCGCTGCTGTTCGCCCGGCGACAGACTGCGCGCCCAGTGCGCGCTTTCTTCGAGCCGATCGGCATACGCTTCGAGATTGCACGCCTTCAGCACTTCGCGCGATTCGTCGTCGCTGAAGGTGCCGCCCGGCGACGGATACGCCAGCGCCGCGCGCAGCGTGCCGATCGGCAGATAGCTGACCTGCGGGATGAACATCAGCTTGGCGTCGACGGGCGCGTCGATGCTGCCGTCGCCGAACGGCCACAGGCCCGCGAGCGCGCGTATCAGCGTGCTCTTGCCCGAGCCGGACGGCCCGACCACCAGCCAGCGCGAACCCGGTTCGATCGACACATCCGACACGCGCGACAGCGGCGTGCCGTTCGGCAGCGCGAGCATCAGGCCCTTGGTCGTCAGCGATTTCGTGTTCGTGTAGTGCAGATTGATGCCGCCGTGTTCCGTCGCCGGCGACGTTTCCTCGCGGATATGCGTCGAGCGCATCACGCGCTTGAATTCGCGAAGACGATTGATGGTCGCGCACCATTCGACCAAGGTCGAATAACTGTTGATGAACCAGGAGAACGAATCGCTGACCGTGCCGAACGCGGAGGAAATCTGCATCAGCACGCCGAACGAGAACGCGCCCGCGAAGTAGCGCGGCGCGGCGACCATGATCGGGAAGATGATCGCGATCTGGCCGTAGAAGCTGAGCACGAAGGTCATGCGCTTCGTGTACTTCATGATCATCCACCAGTTGTCGCGGATGCGCTGGAAGATGGTCTTGGCGTTGGCCGTTTCCGTGCCGATGCCGTCATAGAAGGCGATCTGTTCGGCGTTCTCGCGCACGCGAATCAGGCCGAAGCGGAAATCCGCCTCCACTTTCTGTTGTTGGTAATTGATCGACACCAGCGGATGCCCGACCTTCTGGATGATCAGCGAGCCAAGAATCGCGTACAGCGCGGCGGCCCAGACCATGTAGCCCGGAATGGTGATCGGCGTGCCGCCGAGCGAGAACGTCAGCGCGCCCGCGATGGTCCACAGAATCGTGATGAAGGTGACGAGCGTGACGAGCGTCGACAGCAGATCGAGCGACAGCGACAGCGTGCTGGTCGCGAACGATTGCAGGTCGTCGGAAATACGCTGGTCGGGGTTATCGGCGAGCCGGTCGCGTTCGATGCGATAAAACGCCTTGTCGCCGAGCCATTGCTCCAGATACTGATTGGTGAGCCACTGCCGCCAGCGGAAGGCGAGCATCTGACGCAGATATCGCCCGTAGACCGCGAGCAGGATGTACGCGAACGCGAGCCCCGTGAAGATCAGCAGCAGATGCGGGAAGTCCTTCACATTCTTGTTCTGCAACGCGTTGTAGAAGTCCGCGTTCCAGCTGTTCAGGCGCACGTTGATCCACACGACGGTCATGTTGATCGCGATGATCGCGACCAGCAGCCCCCATGCGATACCCCGTTCTTCCGAAACCCAGTACGGCTTGATGAGGCTCCACGCCGAGACATCGTCCGCCTTCTGCTGCGTGTTCTGAGTATGAGTGTTGGCCATGACCTTCCTGCTGATGCGCCGCGCGAGGCGGCGGGTTGTTTCCTTGCGATGCTGTCGTCCGGGCGACCGACGGCCGCGCATGCTCCCGATTCGGGCTTCGCAGATTGTTCCGAGCTTCCCTTAACTGCCGCTTAATCCCGTGCGGCGGCGCGCAGAACGTGTTCGGGGCATTGTGCCAGAGTGCCGGGTCGCGCGAAAAAGCACGGCCGAACGGATGAGGATGCACGCGAGCGCGCGCGGGCAATCCCGGTTTGCAGCGGCTTCGGCTTTCATGGTCTAATGACTTTTGACGAGTGCGACGCGTGTCGCCGTCCGCCGGACGTAAATCGGCAACGTAGGGGATGGCAAAGCTCTTCTCTGCCTTGTCACATTCAACCACCAGAACATCGGAGCGTGAAGCCGTGACCTGCTGTA
>NZ_LFJJ01000362.1 GCF_001189365.1 Candidatus Burkholderia verschuerenii
TTACCCGGAACAATGGACTCCAGTCGTCCCCATATCTCATCGGTCAGCAACATTCGACTCATCTTGATCGCTTACGCAAAAGATGAGATGTAAACACATTTCTTCAAATGTGAACAGAGCCTAGGCAGTCGGACGCGCTCTAGCGGTGCCAAGACACTCGAATCCGTATCAATCGTTACGAGTTCGCTATCTGGTGCCGAGAATGGATCGTCTAGCGAGATGTCTGGGGCGACATGCAGCCCGATCAGCGCCTCGTTCTGGCGTAGCCAGGACACGATGTGCCGCACGCGCCCCGGCCCGATGCGTGGCACGGCGCGCCACCAACTGCCGCCGCGCCGGTTACAGAAATCCACCAGTTCGGCCAGTGTGCTGATGCCGGCGTCTTTCAGTCGCCGCGCAACTAATGGTTTGAACCACATGCCGACCCCGTGCGACGCCTCGGGCTTGGCCACCGCCAATAGTGCGGCCTGCTCGACCATCTTGAGCGTCACGGCCGTGAGTCGTGCGCTGCCATGGGCTTTAGCCGACGCCTTCAGGTGATCGGCCAGCACCGACGAACCGTGCTCGAGCGCGAGATCGACCAGTTCGGCCTGCATGCGCCGCAAGTATGACTCGATCCAGCCTGGGGTCGCTTCGTTGCCGTGCTCGTCCTCGGAGAAATACAGGCGCGCGATCGTCGCTGCCGGCACGCGCTGAATGAACGCGCGCAGCGCCGCGAAGTGATTCTTCGTGTACGACGCTCGGCTTTTCGTGACGTTCTGCACTTTATTCGCCATTTGCCGCTTTTCGTGGTTCGCCGGAAGGCCAGTGTGGACGGGACGTAGATGCCCTACCCCCTGATTTTACCCATTAAACGCAATCCTGATAATACGAATTATCAGGATTAAAATGAAGTGAAAGTAGGGTAGGATTGCCTTCGCAACGCGCCTGACGCCGACAAGGTGCGGCTATGAACTCAACCAGACAATTATGAAGACAGCGCTGACGTGGCTGGTCATCGAAGCGCTCATCCCGCTCTTCGGTACCTCGTTAATCTATATAGCGTTCGGCGTAGCCCGGAAGGTGGTCCATGCGAAAGGTAAGCCTTTCAAATGGGAGTGGCGAGAGGCGGCCGATTCGATGGGATGGTTGTACGGCGGTGCGATACTGGCGATGCAAGATGCAATGAAGGCGAAAGACAGCAACACTCTTTTGCACAGTGGCCAGGTGAGATTGCGATCTGGGCTTCGTGGGGCGCCTTGGTGGTATGTTGTTTTGTCCTCTTTGCCGCGATGTTCGAGCGTGGCGAAGATGCAAACTGGAAGCCAACCCGCGGCATGCTTGCCACGTCATGCCTTTTAATGATAGTGATTGTAGGGTTGAACCGCCCCGGCTTTGTCGGAGACCGCCGAGTTTGGCGCTACGCCGCGCGAGCGGAAAGCACCGGATTCCGATTGTACGCTTCCTCTGCCTCCGCCGGCGACACGTACCCAAGCGGGCCGAGCAA
>NZ_LFJJ01000363.1 GCF_001189365.1 Candidatus Burkholderia verschuerenii
GTCCCCAACACTCACTCCTCTAGCCATGGCGGCGATTTATCAGAAGGGGCTTGCTGAGGCGCGTTGGGACTCAATGACTGGAGCTGCTCAAGCATTGGGCTGGCACAAGACGAAATTAATGCGTGCAGTCGCAATATCGCAGCTCCCCATAGAAGTGTTGCAATTATTTGAGGGAAAAACACTCCTCTATGCAAACGGTGATGTTCTCCTCAAGATTCATCAGGTGATCGGTACAGCCAAGATGGTGGAGTGTGCGGAAGAGTTGCTGAAAAAACCGAAAAGACGCTCCGCAGAGCAGATCGTGGCACATCTGATGGGCGTTAAAGAGGAATCCCGATTAGCACTAAAAATCCGTAAGGTTCGCAGTCAGCGCGTCACTCGCTTTGTTTTTGAGTTTTCGGTTAAGGTCTCGGAGGCCGCCGAGATCATCGCAGGAGGAGAGGATCTAGCGCCGATTATCAAGACAGCGCTATCAATGCTCCAGACAAAGCAAAAAGCACGGAAGCAAAGAACAAAGCCAACATAAATCTATATACTGAAGTCGATTGTCGATACCACAGGAGGGATGCGCCGCGTCAGGCAGGCGAAAACTCGTCAGCACCGGCTAACACGGTTTTCCATTGCTCCAGCGGATTTTCTTCGTCAGCAATGGCAATAATCTGCTGCCATAAGGTGAGAATTTTTGGACTTTGTTTTCTATTACGCCATGTGCTGTCCAAGAGGTGATCGCAACCTCGGCGAATCGAACGGTGAATGTAAGCAAGTCTCCGACTGAATGACAGATGAGCTTCATTTCTGTGCCGGCGAAAGGGCTGCTATCGAGGGTGTAAGAGCCCATGACCATGCCGTCAGCACTTACTTGAATTTTCATAATGGAGTTCAGTTCATTTTTCCAAGTCCCATTGAAATCAACGACTGACGACAGCTTCGGGGCAGTATTGAGTTGGAAGACCTGTTCCGGGCGGTTCATGAGAGACTCCTGTTTGACGGGGCCTTATCGCTTATGAAGGATAGTCAATTTTCCCGGTTATAGGAGGTGTGTTTTAAGCGGTTGATATGAGTGTGATCGTCGCCGAGATATTCATCGGTCTGACTGCCAGTGTACGGGCCGCCGCTGCCACAAGCATGCGGATGCCAGGGAGCAGCTGACCAACACAGCGCAACAAGCATCACGGCGGCACCCGTAGCCAGACTCTACCGGAGAGACATCGAGGTATCTCTAACGAACGAGCTGTTGCCGGGTCGGGCGCACAGGGGATGCATTGCGAAGTAGAACGACTGGAGAACTGCTGCGCCGGCGAGCGCATGCCCGCAACCAATAGGGCGTGCTCGATCACTGAGATCCCGTCGCGCCAGTAAAAGAACGCGCGCACTGATGTGCAGACCGTCTGCATCGCCCGATGGGGGTACCTAGTCTGGCCTGCAAAATTGAATTTGCCGGAATGGACCCGACGACGCAGTCTGGTGCAGACGTAAACGCACATCTCAGCCAGGTCTGCAGCGCACGAGTAGAGGTTGAGGCATGACGTTGAGC
>NZ_LFJJ01000364.1 GCF_001189365.1 Candidatus Burkholderia verschuerenii
TCAGCTCAACGTCATGCCTCAACCTCTACTCGTGCGCTGCAGACCTGGCTGAGATGTGCGTTTACGTCTGCACCAGACTGCGTCGTTGGGTCCATTCCGGCAAATTCAATTTTGCAGGCCAGACTACGTAAGTCTCGCGTTACAGCGCGGCGAATGCAAAAACGAACTCAAAAGCTGAAGGCACGTCCGCGCGCTCGGCACAGTTCCTCGACGACCTATTGCGAGTCGCGCGCGATCTCTCGAGCGGCCGGTCGCGTCCTAGAAACCGGCTGCCTTTGCGCCAGCAGCCCGAGCTGGCGCAATTATTCGCCCCTCCGGCGGCCTCTGCCTCTTTACGATTCGACAGAGCAGATTGAAGAGATTAGTGGTGGAGCGTCCAGCCGTTAAATCAACTGCTCACGTTGATTCAACATTGGTTCTAGCGCCAAAGAAGAGCTTGGGAAACCATTAAGGCCGTTTCTGTGATCCGGACTCGAGAATTCCGACCAAGCCGCACTCGGGGCAGGATTCAATATAATATTGTCGGATGCCTTGTCCGAGTTTCACGCCATGCCCGTCGCCTACCTGCGCAGCCTCACGGCTCCTCACCGTTCTAACTCAAGCAATCGCCGTCTCGGATGTACGCTCGCGTTCGTCGCCGGTGCTACTAACGCTGGTGGCTTCCTTGCGGTTGGACAATATACATCGCATATGTCCGGGCTCGTATCGTCGGTAGCGGACAATTTGGTGCTCGGCCAGTTTGCCTTCGTCCTTTCGGCAGTAGGTGCAGTGGGAGCGTTTCTGCTTGGCGCCGCTACATCAGCGATTCTAATAAATTGGGGGCGCCATCGAAACACAACGAGCTTGTACGCAACACCGCTGCTACTCGAAGCGGCTTTGCTCCTCGTGTTTGGGTTCGTCGGTTCCAATCTCAGCCATCGTCAACTTCTGTACGTTCCGTTGACGGTGGCTTTGCTCTGTTATGTGATGGGACTTCAAAATGCCATGATCACAAAGATATCAAAGGCCGAGATTCGCACGACACACGTGACCGGCTTGATAACCGACCTTGGCATCGAACTAGGAAAGGCGATGTATTTGAACCGAGGCGTAATGCGACACGAGTCGCGATATGTACAGGCAAACCGTAGTCGCCTACTCCTTCTATCCTCTTTGCTCGGCATGTTTATTTTAGGCGGCATTGCGGGAGCGGTCGGATTCTCAAATATCGGCTTTTTGACGACTGTCCCGCTCGCAGCCTTTCTCTTGGCACTAGCTTTCATTCCGGTCGCAGAGGACATCACCGCCGCCCGACGGCGATACGGACGCACAAACGATCTCTGAAGAACTCCGTTCGTCTGTAAATTTTATTTTTGGATGCACCCGAATCAATTCGGAAGGCCCAGCGCTTGAAGACGCTCATGCTGATGCTCGGTAGTCTGGTCTGCAAAATTGAATTTGCCGGAATGGACCCGACGACGCAGTCTGGTGCAGACGTAAACGCACATCTCAGCCAGGTCTGCAGCGCACGAGTAGAGGTTGAGGCATGACGTTGAGCTGAA
>NZ_LFJJ01000365.1 GCF_001189365.1 Candidatus Burkholderia verschuerenii
GTCAAGGATTTTTCTCTTAAAATGAACATTTTGGACTGTCGAAGGCTCTCAAAATCATTCAAGTCTAAAGCTCAAAAATGCAACTCAAAAGGTGGCCACGAGCTAAAGTTAAACAAGTGCATGTTTAGACAATTTTATTCCAAAATAAGAAAGCTACAATTAAACATGCAATTAATGGCATGAATGGCATGAATGTCTGAATGCGGTATGAAGAGTGCACTTTGATGATCGCATGCTTCATTCAAACGATTTTAACACCATGTTGAGCTCAAAGCCTCCCCAAACTTAAAATGCACAATATCACCAAGGGGAGGTACAAAAATGGCTCAATCCCACAAGCTAGCAAACAATTCACCAAAATACAAATTATTGTCAACCACCACATCAAACATTCATACATTGCCATCCTTCAAGTTAAACATTAAAAGCTAGTACACACCAAAGCATTAAAGAAGTTAAAATTAAGCTACAATTATTCTCTAGGCTACGAAAATAAAATAAAGACAAGAAAAGAAGTCATCATCAACAACAACAATTTGCACTTAAGGGTTGAAAGCAATACTCCCCTATCATCATTGATCTTGAGGTGGTGGGAAGGGCCAAGTAGCATATGGCTTGTCCGGAAGTTATTGGACGAGACTTTTATTCTTTTTGGCATTTTGGTACCTCATAAGCTCCCCAATTGCTTCCTTTGATTGAGAGGCATTCTCTTCCATCCATGCTTTTTGGTGGCATTGTGTTGGTACCTAGAATGAAATCTCATTAGCTTTATGCACAAAATAGGTCAAAGTATAGTATGACATGACAAATTGGTTTGAATTTAGCAAGCTTGAACTCAACTTAGCATGTAAGAGAAGAACCTCTAAAAGTAGACCTATCATGATTTAATACCATTACAAGAGTGTATTCATACTTCTAAGCTCATAAAATGACCTAATGTCACACTCAATAGGCTCATGAATCATTTAAAGTCATATAAACATTTAAGCCAAGAAATTGTCATGCTAAAGAGAATCCAAGTAAACCAAATCTATTCCAAAAAGTCATGAGAATCTAAGCACATAAGCCTATTTGATTGGCTAGAGAGGTACACAACATTTAGCAAAAAAAAACACACCAAATGAGACTTGAGAATTTTGAATATGAATAAGCCTTGTGCATTTTTCTCAAGTTGAGGTTCACAAAAATGGAGGTATTTTCTGGCGATGCTAGAACCTCAACACTTATTAGACCCTACGATTAGCTAGAACGGCGGTCCCGCTAGCCGGATAGCGGGCGGGGTCGAGGGGCAGCGCCCTCGCGGGGTTTCGAGGGGCAGCGCCCCCGAAGCTAAAAATGAATCGTAGTTTTTTTATTATTGGTCTACTCAAAATGAAGAAAAATTTGCATTTAGCTCAAGTCATGAGCTGTCTCTTATTCACAACTCCGAACCCACGAGACCGTACTAGATATCCGATGCCGGCTTCTGCTTGTAA
>NZ_LFJJ01000366.1 GCF_001189365.1 Candidatus Burkholderia verschuerenii
CTTACCCGGAACAATGGACTCCAGTCGTCCCCATATCTCATCGGTCAGCAACATTCGACTCATCTTGATCGCTTACGCAAAAGATGAGATGTAAACACATTTCTTCAAATGTGAACAGAGCCTAGCAGTACGCAGAACGAACCCAATGAATTCATTCAGCGCACGCTCGCTCTCGGCTTCCTTAACCATCGGGCTTTCCTTGCTTCACTCATTCGGCAGTCGTCTTATCATTCAAGCGGGGCAACCATAATCAGTTATATTGAACGAACGATATGACGTTTCCGTCCCGATCTCGAATCTGAAAATCATCGCCACCCCAAGGCTGCCTGATGATAGGCTGCGAAAAATCGGTGCCGCTACGCTCAAACTCCGCGAACAGAGCGGCGACATACGACACCTCGATAGTCGCGACGATCAGCGATGTCTCGCGAACTGCCAGTTCTGCGAAGTTCGGCTGCTGAACATAGTGCAGGTGAAGACACGCCTCCCCCCCCGAGAAACAGAGCCGTAAAACGGGGGATCGCCATAAAGAAAGTCCACCGCGAACCCCAGCCTATCGTGAAAGAAGAAAGCGGCCTCAGTGACATTCCTGACGATCAGGATCGGAATGGCAGACTTGACGACAACGTTACTCATTGCGCGTTCCTGGGCAGGCTGTTGATGAAGTAGCCATGATACCAACGCCGGCTCCGCCAAGAAATCGGGGGCGATGACAACAGCCTTAGTCGGTCGTGCATCGCCAACGTCGCTATTTCGGCAACGGAGTGAGCGCCAACTTCCCGGCATCGGTCAGCGATCCGCACCGGAATATCGCCCCCATATTTTCCTTCTGGCCCGGGAAATCGCCGTCCCAAGAATAATAGATGCTGGCCGCCAGTCGTCCCTGATCGACAAAGTGTTTGAGGATTGCACGCTCGTCCTCGACCAGATGGAGCCTTACTGCATCGTCCAGCGGACATGATTGATCGCGATTGTTGAAGGCCCATTCGGTAAGCCAGCAGGGCTTGTCCGGGGTGCAGCTGTGCAGAATGGCTTCGAGAACATCGATACGATGCGCGACCGTTTGATGCGGATCGCCGCTTGTATAGGCATGGACACCATAGCCATCGACAAAGCGGTCGGCGCCGTGTTGGCGCAGGAACAGGATCGTGTCGGCAACGCTAGTGGCGACCTGACCATTGAAGGACTTCGGTCCGACCGCGCCGACATTTGACAGTCCGCCGGTGATGATCGGTGTCGCTCTGTTCAATCGCGAATGATCGCGGACATCCTTCACGACCGCCAATATCTCGATGTAGCGCAGATAGCCGGCCGCGACCCGCTGGGCTTCCGCGTCGTTCGGATTGGCGAGATCCGTCACACCTAGTGTTCCGTCCCAGAAATAACTTTATATAAATCCAACATGTTCTATGATCGACTTATGGTGTGCGGGAGACGATCGTGGGACGTAAGGGAATCGAGGTTCTCGTGTCCAATCTGGAGCGA
>NZ_LFJJ01000367.1 GCF_001189365.1 Candidatus Burkholderia verschuerenii
GCGAAGTTCCAAACTCCCAGGAAACCATTCAGATCAATATTGCTTCTGGGAGTTCTGGGAAACACGATCTTCCGGCGGCCCCTTGCCACCCTTGACTTCGACTAATTCTGAAGGGCCGACTATGTAAAGTTATTTCCTGGACAGAAGACTAGTATGTTCGATGTCGCATCCCATACAATCAAAAGATCCAAAATCATGTTCATAAACCATATCGAGACGAAGAAGATCCATACACCGATGTGGGATTATATAGCTCGCGCAAACTGCGGGCACCGCGAAGACGTGCAACTTGCTTCTCCCAGCCATCCCGATCGGTCAAATAGCGGGGTTTATCGGCGCAGATTGAACATACGTCTGCCGCTCCTTCACGCAATATATATTTCACCGTACCAGTAACAGTCGCGGCTTGATAGGATATAAATTGATCAATAGCAGACCGTAATCCGGAAAACCAACGACCCTCGATCGCTTCGCGTACCCAGACCTGCTCTAGCAGCAGTTTCTCTCGCAGCAATTCTGAGTCTAGAGTTGCCATTTCTAGGTGGCGGTACGCATTCATCAGCAAATATGCAGCTGGAGCTTCACGAACCTCCAGCACTTTCTCTTCACCGTCAAGATGTTCGAGGCCACAATAACGACCGATACCGTAGCGGCCAACGCAATCATTCAATTGAGCTATCAAATCAATCAGTGGAAGCTCGAGATCATTGATTGCCACCGGAGTTCCCTCCAGGAACTTGATAGAAATCGGGTTTTGTGCCGCTGCAATCTCCGATCGGGCAGTCCAGGTAAATAGTTCATCGGGAACACGAAAATCCTCCGGATTTTCAAGAAACCCCGATTCGAACTCTCGACACCAAAGGTTTGCGTCTCCGCTGATGCCTCTAGCCTGGAACGCAGATAGCCCCGAATCGCGCAATGCGTCAATTTTCTCCTGTCGCGTAAGGACGGAGTATTCATATGGACTTCCGTAAAATCCATTGAATCTTAAATCATTGAGTGCCCCATTTAGTCGTCGCAAACTGTTTTGCGATTGGTTAGCTGTGTGCACAATAGATGTGCATTCAAACGTACGTGCCTGCTTGACGGCTATATGGCATATAATAGGACGCGATAGTGATGAACTAATCGGATACATCGCCATGTACTGTGCGTTACAGCGCAATGCCGGAAGTACTGCGGTCTGTGCAAAAATATTTCTACCGTCAATTACCACCGATCGCGCACCGAAGTGAGAGGCTATTCTTTTCAGATCATCGCGATTCACGCCATCACCCAAATCAACTGTCAAGGCTATGATCTGACAAACTTTATGTTTAGCCAATTCCATTAAAACGTAACTACTGTCAACGCCTCCGCTGAATAGAGTCAAAATGCATCCGCTGTTATTTGAAATATATTCGAGATCGGAAAAACTGCGAATTCTATATTGAATACTCATGGCTATCCTCCACGTACCGATGTTAATAAAGCG
>NZ_LFJJ01000368.1 GCF_001189365.1 Candidatus Burkholderia verschuerenii
GGAATTTCCGTAAGTACTCGGGAAAACTGCTCATCAAGCCCAGCAAGAAGAATGTGCAAGCATTCTTCCGCTCGGTGGCGGATACGATCAGCGGTCACAAAGCGGCAAAGCAGATCGAGTTGATCCGGCTGCTTAATCCGATGCTACGTGGATGGGCTCAGTATCACCATCCAGTCGTGGCGAAGCAGGCGTTGAGCAAACCTGCGCGAACGCTTCCAGATACCCTTCCGGATGCCCCGCCGGCACGCGCGTCGCGTGCAGCGCTTCGGGACTCTGCACGCGCCCGCGCGTCAGCCGCTGCGACGCGCCACCAATCGGCGTGAACCACAATTCGTTCGGCGTCTGCTGATCGAACGACAAGCCCGCCTTCGTGCCGTACACGCGCAAGCGCAGCGCGTTTTCCTCGCCTGCCGCGACCTGACTCGCCCACAACATGCCACGCACGCCGCTCGCGTAACGGAACATCGCCTGAACGTGATCGTCGACGCGTCGATTCGCCACGAAGGTCGTCACATCCGCGGATAGCTCGGCAGGATGCATTCCTGTCACGTACTCGGCGAGCTGATACGCATGCGTGCCGATATCGCCTAGACATCCCGCCGGGCCTGCCAACGCGGGATCGGTGCGCCACACGGCCTGCCGGTTCGCCTGCGTTTCCACCGGCAAGGACAGCCAGTCCTGCGCATACTCGACCTGCACGACGCGGATATCGCCGAGCAAGCCCTGCTTCACCATGCCGCGCGCGTGCCGCACCATCGGATAGCCGGTGTACGTATACGTCACCGCGAACATGCGGTCCTTCTCGCGCGCGAGTTTCGCCAGCGCCTCGCCTTCATCGAGCGATACCGCCAGCGGCTTGTCGCAGATCACGTGGATGCCCGCTTCGAGAAACACCGTCGCAATCGGCGCATGCAGATGGTTCGGTGTGACGATGGCCACCGCCTCGATGCCATCCGAACGCCCCGCCTCGACGCGCGCCATCTCGCGATAATCCGCGTAACTGCGCGCCAGCCCGATCGCCGCCGCGCTCGATGCCGCGCGCTGCGCATCCGACGACAACGCGCCCGCCACCAGTTCATAGCGATCGTCGAGCCGCGCCGCGATCCGATGCACCGCGCCGATGAACGCGCCCTCGCCGCCGCCGACCATGCCCAGCCGCACGCGATTCATCGTCCGTCTCCCAGTCCGAGCACGTCGCGCATCTGCTCGCGGCTCGCGCCGCTGCCGGCGAAGTCGTCGAATGCGCGTTCGCCCACGCGAATGATGTGATCGCGGATAAACACCGCGCCTTCGCGCGCGCCGTCTTCGGGATGCTTCAACGCGCACTCCCATTCGAGCACGGCCCAGCCCGCGAAATCGTATTGCGCCATCTTCGAGAAGATCGCCTTGAAGTCGATCTGCCCATCGCCCAGCGAACGAAAACGCCCCGCGCGATCCACCCATCCCGAATAGCCGCCGTACACGCCCTGTCTGCCGTTCGGCCTGAACTCCGCGTCCTTCACATGAAACGCCTTGATGCGCGCGTGATAAATATCGATGAACGCGAGGTAGTCGAGTTGCTGCAACATGAAGTGACTCGGATCGAACAGGATGTTCGCGCGCGGATGATCGTCCACGGTCGCGAGAAAGTGCTCGAAGGTCACGCCGTCATGCAGATCCTCGCCCGGATGAAGCTCGTAGCATACGTCCACGCCCGCGCGATCGAACGCATCGAGAATGGGACGCCAGCGCTTCGCCAGTTCTTCGAACGCGGTCTCGACGAGACCCGCCGGACGCTGCGGCCACGGATAGACATACGGCCACGCGAGCGCGCCCGAAAACGTCACGTGCGTATCGAGACCGAGCCGCTTCGATGCCGCTGCGGCAAGCTTCAATTGCTCGATCGCCCATTTCGTACGTTCGTTAGGATTGCCACGTACCTGTGGCGCGGCGAACCCGTCGAACAAGGTATCGTAAGCAGGATGCACCGCGACGAGTTGCCCTTGCAGATGCGTCGACAACTCGGTGATCGCAACGCCCGCATCGTCGACGACACGGCGAATCTCATCGCAATACGCATCGCTCGACGCGGCTTTCTCCAGATCGATCAGACGCGGATCCGCCGGCACCTGAATGCCTTCGTAGCCGAGTCCTTTCGCCCAAGCCGCGAGATTCGCGAGCGTATCGAACGGCGCGTGGTCGCCCATGAAATGCGCGAGAAATATCGCCGGGCCTTTTATGATCTTCATCTTTCGCCTCGATAAAAAGCCGGCCGACGCGCGACCGGCTTCATGCCATTAGAACGGCGAGTTCGGGAAATAGAACTGCTTGGCGTTCTCCTTCGTTATCAGCACCGACGGAATGATGGTCGTCGCCGGCAGCTTCTCGCCCTTCAGACGCGCTTCGGCGGTGAGCTTGATCGCGTCGTAGATAAACTTCGGCGAATACGACACATCGGCCTTCACGCGCGGATCGTCGTCCATCACGCGCTTCACCGCTTCCTTCGATCCGGCGCCGCCAAACACGATCTTCACGTCGGTGCGCTTGGCCTGATCGATCGCCTTGAGCACGCCGATCATCATGTCGTCGTCGGCGGCCCATACGGCGTCGATATGCTTGAAGCGCGTGAGATAGTCCTGCATCACCTTGAACGCATCGTCGCGATTCCAGTTGGCGTATTTCGCATCGAGAATCTTCATGTCGGGATGCTGCTTGATCACGCCTTCGAACGCGGTCCAGCGTTCGTTGTCGAGCGTGGTCGGAATGCCGCGCAACGCGACGATATCGCCCTTGCCGTCCATCACCTTGGCGAGATACTCGGCGGGAATCTTGCCGAACGCGGTGTTGTCGCCGGCGACGTAGGCGTCCTGCGCGCTGGTGTCGGTCAGGCCGCGATCGACCACGGTCACATACACGCCCTTCTTTTTCGCCTGCGCGACCGGCTGCGTCAGCGATGCCGATTCCTGCGGGAAAATCACCAATGCATTGATCTTGTTCACCGTCACGAGATCCTGCAACTGATTCGCCTGTTCGGGCGCGCTCGCCGCCGTCTTGACGATGACCTTCAAATCCGGATTCGCTTTCTCCAGCTCCTTCTTCGCTTCATTGGCCCACCACACGATGCCGCCCGTGAAGCCGTGATCGGCCGTCGGAATCGCGACGCCGAGCACCACTTTGTCCGCCGCAAATGAGGATGTCGTGGCGAACGCGCTCGCCGCGAGCGTCAGCGCGCCGAGCGCGCGAAGCATTTTCTTCATGACGATGTCTCCTGTGTTATGGAACCGCTTGCTATCGACGACCACGCTGCAGAAAGGCTACGACGACGATCACGGCGCCCTGCACCGCCGCGTTCAGATACACGCTGATGATGCTCGTTAGATTCAAAATATTGTTGATGACCGAAAGCAGAATCGCGCCGATGACTGTGCCGATCACGCGCCCTTCGCCGCCCTTCAACGCCGTGCCGCCGACGACCACGGCCGCGATCGCTTCGAGTTCCCATAGCAGGCCGGTGGTCGGCGTAGCGGAACCCAGACGCGGCACATAGAGAATCGTCGCCACGGCCACGCACAGTCCGAGCAACACATAGGTCGCGATCTTCACGCGATCGACGCGAATCGCCGCATAACGCGCGACTTGTTCGTTCGAACCGATCGCCTGCACATGCCGCCCGAACACCGTGCGATTCAACACGAGCGCGCCGCCCGCCGCGACGATCAGGAAAATCCAGATCGGCACCGGCACATGCAGCACGCTCGCGTAGTACACCGGCCCGTAGAGATCGACGAGCGAATTGTCGAGCGTGAGCGCGCCGCCATCGGCGAGCCATGTCAGCAGCGCGCGAAAGATGCCCAACGTGCCGAGCGTGACGATGAACGGCTCGATACGCCCTTTAGTCACCAGAATGCCGTGCGCGAAGCCAAACAGCGCGCCGAGCACCAGCGCCAGCACGATACCGATGAAGATGATCAGCAGCGGCGGCACCGCATGACCATGAAAGCCCTGCAATAGCGCGTTCATTACATCGATCATGCTGCCCGCGATAAGCGCGGCCATCGAGCCGACAGACAGATCGATACCGCCCGAGATGATCACGAAGGTCATTCCCACCGCGATGATGCCGATGAACGATGTGCGCGTGAGCACGTTCATCGCGTTGTCGAAGGTGGCGAAATCGCCATTCAACAAGGTGCCCGCGATGCATAGCGCGATCAGCCCGATCAACGGCCCGATGCCCAATAGAAAACGTGCGAATGCGGTAAGCCGCCCCTCTTGCGCCGTGTCTTCAGTGTGTGCCGGTCGCATGCGCGATCAACCTCTCTTCGGTCAGAAGGTCCATGCCGAGCGTCGCGACGAGTTCCCCCGCACGCATCACCGCCACGCGGTGGCACAGGCCGATCAGTTCGATCAGTTCGGATGAAATCACGATCACCGCGCGGCCTTCCGCAGCCAGGCGATGAATCAGAAAATAGATATCGCGTTTCGCGCCGACATCGACGCCGCGCGTCGGTTCGTCGAGCACGATCACGCGTGGATCGGGATGCAGGAACTTCGCAAGCGCGAGCTTCTGCTGATTGCCGCCCGAGAGCATGCGCGCGCGAATCGCAGGATTGCCGGTACGAATGCCGAAGTCCTTCACGGCGGATGTCAGCGCATCGCGCTCTGCGCGTCCGTCGATCAGCGGATGCGCGTAACGCTCGAGCGTCATCATCGTGAGATTGTCTTTCAGCGCCATGTCGACGTGCAGGCCGCGTCCCTTGCGATCTTCGCTCAGATACGTGATGCCGTGACGCATCGCATCGCGAGGACTCTTTAGCTTGACGCTTTCGTTCTCGATCTCGATGCGCCCCGCCTGCATCGCGCGCAATCCGACCAGCGCCTCGAACAACTCCGTGCGTCCCGCGCCGACCAGTCCCGCGAAACCGAACACTTCGCCGCGGCGCACCGAGAAGCTGACGCCTTCCGCCCAGTCCGGCACCGATGCCTGTTCCACCTTGAACGCGACCGGCGCATCGTTGGCGAGCGCGGGCTTGTCGGGGAACATGTCGGAGACTTCGCGACCGACCATCAGGTTGGCCATCTGCTGACGCGTGACTTCATCGGTCGGCGCGCGCGCGACTAAGCGGCCATCGCGCATCACGATCACTTCGTCGGTGACGCGCTCGACTTCATCGAGCTTGTGCGAAATATAGACGATAGTCGTGCCCGCGCCTTTTAAACGCATCATCAATGCGAACAGGCGCTGCGTTTCGGATGGCGTGAGCGTCGCGGTCGGTTCGTCCATGATCAACAGACGCGCCGCACGCAGCATCGCCTTCGCGATTTCGACGAGTTGCTTCTCCGCGACGATCAGATCGCGCACGCGCGTGTCGGGGTTCGTGTAGAGACCGACATCGTTCAACGCAATGCGCGCGGCTTCGCGCATCGCGGACTCGTCGAGAAAGAAGCCTTTGCGTATCTCGTGGCCGAGAAACATGTTCTGCGTGATCGTCAGATGATCCGCGAGATTCAGTTCCTGATGAATCAGCACGATGCCCGCTTCTTCCGCGTCGCGCGAATTGGAAAACGTGCGCGGCGTGTCGTCGACGTACAACTCGCCGGCGTTCGCGCGTTCGTAGCCAGCGAGGATTTTCATGAGCGTCGACTTGCCCGCGCCGTTCTCGCCGAGCAAACCGTAGATGCGTCCGGGCGCGAGATCGAAGCTCACGCCGTGCAGCACGCGCACCGGCCCGAACTGTTTCTCGATTCCATCGAAGCGCACGGCAAGACTCATCGTTACGCGCTCCTTCGCACAATGAGACGATGCGGAAGCAGCACGCCCGGCACTTCCGCGTGCGGATCGCGCAGACGCTTGAGCAGCAGTTCGGCCGCGGTCTCGCCGAGTTGCTGCATCGGCTGAAGCACGGTCGTCAGCGGCGGATCGACGTGCGCCGCCACGGCGATATCGTCGAAGCCGACCACGGCCATGTCGTCGGGCACGCGCACGCCCTGCATCACGCCGATGGCCAGCGTATCCGACACCGCGAAGATCGCAGTCGGCCGACGTTCTCCAAGCGACGCGAGATGCACGGCGGCGCGTTCGCCGGCTTCGTAATCGAGCGTGTTGAGTTCGATACGCCATGCCGGATCGGCTTCGATGCCCGCGTCCTTCAGCGCATCGAGATAGCCGGACAACCGCGCGCGGCCATACAGATACCCTTGCCCCGAGTTGATCAGCGCAATGCGCCAATGCCCGCGCCCGACCAAGTAGCGCACGACATCGCCCGCCGCGAGATGATTGTCGATGCCGACATACGGCACACCCGCCAGCGGATCGAACTCGCAGCACGCGACCCAGCGCAGCGTCGACGCTTCTTCGGCAAGCGCCTTTTGCACGGCGGCGGGATCGAGGCAGATGGCGCCATCGGCGCGCCGTCCGCGCAGGAGATCGAAGTAGCTGCGTTCGCGCGACAACTCCACGCCGATATCGCACAGCAGCATGTAATAGCCGTTCTGCCGCGCGACGATATCGATGCCGCGCACGATCGCGGTGTAGAACGGATTGCCGAAATCGGGCACCATGGTGAGCAGCAGACGGCTCTCGGCAGTGCGCAGGTTGCGCGCGAGTTCGTTGATGCGATAACCGCTCGCGGCGACGGCGGCGAGCACCCGCTCACGCGTCGGCGCACGCACGTTGGTGTGCCCGTTGAGTACGCGCGAGACCGTCGCGACCGATACGCCCGCGCGCTCGGCGACGTCTGCAATCGATACTTCCTCGTGTGAACGAACGGTATCCGACATGCTCGCGCGCCGATCAAAGGCGTTCTCGATGTAATGGATTACATTATTTGATCCGACAAGCGTCGAAGGCAACCGGAATCGGATAAGGATAAACGCTTAAACAAAAATATTCAAGCATGCGTGTCGATCCCGTGTCATGTTGCACGTCGTAAGGTTTGAGCGACTACCCTGCTCGACCAACCAGTCAAGGAGCAACGACATGCGATTCATGATGCTGATGATCCCGCGCGGCTACGAAAGCGCGGAACCGGGCGCGATGCCGAGCGCGGAAGCCGTCGCCGCCATGATGAAGTACAACGAGGATTTGCAAAAGGCCGGCGTGTTGCTCGCGCTAGACGGACTGCATCCACCGTCGATGGGCGCGCGCGTCACGTTCGAAGGCGGCAAGGCGCGCGTGACCGACGGCCCGTTCGCCGAAGCCAAGGAAGTGCTCGGCGGCTACTGGATGATCCAGGTGAAATCGCGCGATGAAGCGATCGAGTGGGCTAAGCGTTGCCCGGCGTCGGGCAACGAAATCATCGAAGTGCGTCAGGTGCAGGAATTCGACGACTTCCCGCCCGACGTTCAGGCCGCCGCCGCCGGTTTCGAGGAAATGCAGCAGGCGGTTAAAAAATAAACGCGCCTCAAATGCCGGTGATATAGATCGGCGTATCGGTCGACAGGGAGCGCTTCACCGCGCGGCCCGTTTCGTCGACCAGCACTTCTTCTTGATTCGTTTCGACGGCGGCGAGCACCTGATTCACCACATCGAGCGGGGAGATTTTCGGCGCGTCGATTTTCGCGGTCATATCCGTATCGATGTAACCGGGATGCACCGCCACGACCAACGTGCCCTGCTCGCGCAATTCGGCGCGCAACGCGTTGGTCGCGGCCCACGCAGCCGCCTTCGATACGTGATACGCGCCGCTGCCCGGCAACGCGAGCCAGCTCAACACCGACAGGATATTCACCACCGCGCCGCCGCCGTTGCGCTTGAGGATCGGCGCGAACGCCTGCGTGATGGCGAGCGGGCCGAACGTGTTGATCTCGAGCAAGTCGCGCACGCTCGGCGTCGATGCCGCGTCGGTCAGCAAGCCGTGCGTCACCGCGCCCGCGTTGTTGATGACGATCTGCACGTCGCCGCAAGCCGCCGCCGCTGCCGCGATGTCTTCGGCGTTGGTGACATCGAGCCGGATGGCCTGCGCGCCGGGAATGTCGATGCTGCCCGGATCGCGCGCGGCGGCGTACACCTTGGCCGCGCCCGCCTGCAACAGCGACTTGACGAACTGCTTGCCGAGTCCGCGATTCGCGCCCGTGACGAGGACGACCTTATCTTTGATCTGCATGATTCGCTCCGAAGAATTATTAAAGTGCATATGCATAGTAAAGCGTAAATGAAAGGCCCGCGCGATGGCGAGCCTGCCTGTTCCCGTCACTCCATCGCGGTCAGTTCGAATAGCGACTTGCGCAACGCTTTCGCGCGCTTTTCGCCGAACTTCTGCTCGAACTCCACCTGCGCCGCACGCCACGCGGCCGCCGCCTTCGCGAGCGTGTCCTTGCCCGTCGCCGTCAGATGCAAGCCCACCGCGCGCGATCCCAGCGATTCCTGCGCCGCCTCGACGATGCCATCGCGTTGCAAAGGCTGCAGCGCCCGCACGAGCGTGGTGCGGTCCATCACCATGGCGTCGGACAGTTCGGCCATCTGCACGCCGGGTTGGCGTCCGATCGCCGCGACGATGGTGAATTGCGCCGCCGTCAGCCCGACTTCGTTCATGTGACGTTCATACATCTGCGACACATAACGCGCGGCCTGACGAATCGCGAAACAATTGCAGTCGAAAGGAGAAGATTGGGATGTCATGCTGTGCATGATATGAGTGCATATGCACTCTGTCAAGCGCGCCGAATCGGGCGACGTCGCGAGTTAGCGCGGAATCGTCGCGTCATTGATCGCAGGAAAACACGCGGAACCGCCACCGGCGTGCGCTCGGGCGCAATCGGGGCTATGCCGAAATCCGCATCGCGCGCGCGACTAAACCACAAGACGCGGCCAAATTGGCTTTCTAAATTGCGCATGTCCGCTGCCTGCCCGACGTGCTACGCAAAACACGCGGCATTGAGGGCAAGTCCGTCTTGCCTGCGCGCGAACGCTCGTGTTCCATGCCGCTCACGATCTCGATCGGATCGACGATGAATCGGATTTGCCAAATCAAAAGGAGAGGAAACCATGCGTATCCGTACCAAAACTTTGGCATGGCTCGTGGCCTGCGCCACGACCGCCCTCGCCGCCGTGCCGCTGAGCGTACACGCCGAGGATCTCAACGTGAAGATCGGTTTCGCCGCGCCGCTGACCGGCGCGAACGCGGGCTACGGCAAGGATCTGCAGAACGGAGTGCAACTCGCGCTCGACGAAGCGAACGCGAAAAAGATCAGCATCGGCGGCAAGACGGCGAAGTTCGTGATTCAGGCCGAAGACGATCAGGCCGATCCGCGCGTCGGCGTGCAGGCGGCGCAGAAGCTCGTCGACGATGGCGTGGCCGTCGTGGTCGGCCACTTCAACTCTGGAACGACGCTGCCCGCCTCGCCGATCTACGACAACGCCGGCATTCCGATGATCGATCCGGCCGCGACCAATCCGACCATCACCACGCGCGGCATGCAGAACGTCTTCACGGTCATTTCGAGCGATGCGCAGAACGCCGGCAACGCGGGCACCTACGCCGTGAAGACGACGCAGTCCAAGCGCATCGCGATCATCGACGACCGCACGGCCTTCGGGCAAGGCGAAGCCGACGAGTTCGAGAAGGCGGTGAAGGCCGCCGGCGGCAACATCGTCGCGCGCGAATTCAGCGACAACCAGACGGTCGATTTCAGCGCGCAACTCACGCGCCTGAAAGCGGCCAACGCCGATCTGATCTTCTTCGGCGGTCTCGACCGGCAAGCGGCAGCCGTCGTCAAGCGCATGAAGCAACTCGGCATTAACGCGCAGTTCGTGGGCGGCGGCGGCGTGATGGACGCCGACTTCCTCAAGCTCGCGGGCGATGCCGCCGAGGGCGCGCAGGCCTGGGAATACGGCAGTCCGCTCGACAAACTGCCGCAAGGCAAGGCGTTCAGCGACAAGTTCCAGAAGCGCTTCGGCGTCGCGATTCTGTCGTATGCGCCGTTCGGCTACGACACCGCGTGGGCCGCGATCAACGCGATGCAAAAGGCCAACTCGATCGATCCGAAGGTGTATCGTCCGATGCTCAAGAGCATTTCGTTCGATGGCATCACGGGACCGATCGCGTTCGATGCCAACGGCGCGCTGAAGAACGCATCGTCGACGCTGTATCAGGTGAAGAACGGCCAGTGGGAATCGGTCGAAACGAAGCACGGTATGTAAGGACGGCGCGTCGTTAGCCTGCCGCAGCCATCGATTCCATGCACGCCTGCAGGCGCTCGTTGCAGCCGACGAGCGCCGCGACATGCACCTCGCGCAATTGCCTGTCGTGCTCGTTGATGACCTCGATCAGCCGTTGCACGCCTTCCTCGCGATACGAATAATCGCCGCTCGCGTGACCGCGTTCGAGCATCGTCAAGACGTCGTCTTCCGCGCCTTCGAGCAGCGAAGCGTCGAGCCGGCCGTAGCCTAGTTCAGTCAGCATCGCCGTGAGCAACACCGCATGCGCGACGCATTGCACCTCGACTTGCGTCGCGCGCTGACGGCGTATCGTCTCGACCGCCAGGCGATATTGCAGGATGATGAGATCGGCATCGCGGCGCGGGAGCGGTAACCAGTAGGCTTTTTCCGTGCGATTGCGCGGCGGGCGGTCGGACGGTCTTCTTTTTGCGTTCGGCATGATCGAGTGCCTAGAAATAGAGGATCAGCACCAGCATCGACACGAAGCAGACCAGCGCGTTCAGATAGAAGAACCAGTCGGATACGAACATCGACTGTTCCTGCGTGATCAGCGAATCGTCGCTGTAAGCGCGCCATACATCGATATAACCGGCGACGGCGCACAACAGCAGCGCGGTCGAAGCAACGGCAAATACACTAAGCAGTACATACTATGCTATATCCAATAGTCTTTGCATGATGGAATCCGAGGGATTGCTCGTCGTTCATGCTAAGGCCGCGAATCTTTCACGGCGCTATCAAGGCTTATCGTTTTGCGTCAGGGTCTTCACCGACGCTCATGGGATCGCGTTCGCGCAGCACGTAGCCGAGTCCGCGCAACGTCATGATCTGCGCGCTCGATTCCGCCAGATGCTTGCGCAAGCGGTGAATATAGATATCGATGGCATCCGCGCTCGGCGAATCGTCGAGACTGTAGATGCACTCCTGCAACATCGCCTTCGATACCGTCTTGCCCTGACGCAACATCAGCACTTCGAGAATCGCGTGTTCGCGGCGACGCAAGCTGAGCGGCATCTCGCGCAGGCCGAATTCGCGCGTATCGAACGCGTAACGCAGATCGCCGCACACCAGCGCCATCGCTTTCTCCGCGCAGTGCCGTCGCACCAGCGCCTTGATGCGCGCGACGAGCTCGCGGGCATCGAAAGGCTTGACGACGAAATCGTCCGCGCCGGCCGCGAAGCATTCCACCTTGTCCTCGATGGAACCGTGTGCGGTCAGCATCATCACCGGCACGGTGTCGCCGTTGCGTCGCATGCGCGCGAGCAGGTCCTTGCCGCTCATCGACGGCAGACGCATGTCGAGCAGCACGACGTCGTAGCACGGATTACGCAGCATCGCTTCGGCGCGTTCGGCATCGGGAATGTGATCGACAATGAACGCCTGCGCGCGCAACAGCGTGACGATCCAGTGCGCCAGTTCGATGCTGTCCTCGACGAGCAGCAGCTTCATGATGCACGTCTCGCCCGGCCAGGCAAGCGATGCCTACAGCGGTTCCATCCAAAGGCAGCCACGCGCGTGCTAGCCATGGCGAAGGATCTGAGATGCACTCAGGGATCTCCGCGTCGGTTTATTTTTGTTTTCGCGAGCCACACGACGCGGCTCTCAACCGACGAATTCTAGTGAGCGCAATCCTTCGCGCCGCTTACGTAAATTCCCATTTTTGATACGGAATTTCCATGAAGCCAGCCAACGCGATAGCGGCTTTATTCTGTACTGCGCAGCTTAATTAATTGGTTGATGGATCGGCTTCGTATAAGCAGCGAGATGGGTGCGCGTGTGCCGCGCTTCGCCTTCGATCCATTGCGCGAAATGTTGCAATGCCGGCGACGGCGCGGGCCGTTCGGGATACACGAGGTAATACGCCGCGCCGCTCGGCACGCACAGCGAGAACGGCGCGATCACGCGACGCGCGCCCAAGTCTTCCTCGATCAGCGACAGATCGCCGATGGTCACGCCCAGCCCTTGCATCGCCGACGAAATGGCGAGATCGAGCGTGTCGAAATGCTGCGCCTTCGTCGACGGCAAACCTTCATAACCGTAAGCATTCAGCCAGCGCAGCCAGTCGCGGCGATCGCGCGTCGGATGCAGCAGCGTCTTGCCGGCGAGATCGCCGGGCGTGGGCATCTTGCCGCGACGCGCTTTCCAGAGTTCGGGCGCGCAAACCGGCGTCAGCACTTCGTCGAACAGATGATGCGTGCTCACGCCCTTCAGCGACGGCGTGCCGAACACGATGGCCGCATCGAACTGCTCGCCACTGAAGTCGACGCCATGCGACACCGACGCCGTCACTTCCACCACGATCTCCGGCCGCTCGTTCTGCAGACAGATGACGCGCGGCAACACCCAGCGCATCGCGCAGGTCGGGCATTTGACGCGCAGCGTGCCCGATTGCGCCGCGCCCTTTGCGAGCGCCTCGCCGATCTGCGCGAACGCCTGCTGCAAGGGCGCGACCAGCAGCGCGCCCTGCTGCGTGAGCGCGAGCCCGCGCGCCTGCCGCGCGAACAGCGCATAGCCCAGATGCGCCTCGAGACCGTCGATTTGACGACTCACCGCGCCTTGCGTCACATTGAGCGTATCGGCGGCGCGCGTGAAATTCAGCTTCTGGTCAACCACCAGAAAGGTTTTGAGAACGTCGAGCGAAGGCAGCGGTTTCATCGGCGATTCAAAAATGAGCCATGATTTCGGAACATGGCTAGGCTCTATTCACATTTGAAGAAATGTGTTTACATCTCATCTTTTGCGTAAGCGATCAAGATGAGTCGAATGTTGCTGACCGATGAGATATGGGGACGACTGGAGTCCATTGTTCCGGGTAAGC
>NZ_LFJJ01000036.1 GCF_001189365.1 Candidatus Burkholderia verschuerenii
CCCCCCCCCCCCCCCCCCCCCCCCCCCCCCCCCCCCACCCCCGCGCGGCACGCGCCCCCCGCGCCCAACCCCGCCGTCCACGCCAAGGCGCCGGCGCCGCGCCGCGACCCCGCGCCGTCGCCGGCCCCGCAAGCCAAACGCGTCGCCGATGCGGGCGATATCCCGCCGTGGGAAGAGATTCCGCCAGACGACTACGCGCCCCCGGCATCGTCGGAAGCGGATTACTTTTCCGCGCCCGATGACGGTTTCGTTCCCGCCTTCGACAGCGACAGCGGTCCCGACGACATGCGCTTCGGCAGCGAGACGCCGTCGTATGCGCCTGCGCCGAAGATCGACACCACGCCGTTGCCGCCCGCCGTCGCGCTGGACGCGCTCGGCGTCGCGCTCGAATGGCCGGCGCTCGCCGTCGGTCTGGCGCTGAAGGGCGTGTCGTATCAGCTCGCCTTCAACAGCGAACTCACCGCCTGCGACGCGAACTCGATCAAGCTCGCCGTCGCGGTGCAGATGTACGCCGACACCGCGCACGTCGCCAAGCTCAAGACCGCGCTCGCCGACAAGCTCGGCCGCGCGATCGAAGTCGATGTCACGGTCGGGCCCGCGCGCCGCACCGCCGCCGCACTCGACGCACAGCATCGCGCGAAGCGTCAGCAGGAAGCCGAACAGGAGATCAGACAGGACCCGTTCGTGCAGTCGCTGATCCGCGATTTCGGCGCGAGCATCGTGCAAGGTTCGATCAAGCCGATCGCCACATCGGGCGCGACACCGAATTGAATGACGGCGCGGCGTCCGTCGTGGCGTCGCGCATCCCTAATCGAATGCCGGGTGCGCCCGCGACGGTGTGCTTGCCCGCTACACGTTTCCAGCAAGGAGCCGAATCATGATGAAGAACCAACTCGCCGGGTTGATGAAACAAGCCCAGCAGATGCAAGAGAACATGAAGAAGATGCAGGACCAGCTCGCGCTGATCGAAGTCGAGGGCCAGTCCGGCGCCGGCCTCGTCAAGGTGACGATGACCTGCAAGAACGACGTCAAGCGCGTGTCGATCGACCCGAGCCTGCTCGCCGACGACAAGGACATGCTGGAAGATCTGGTCGCCGCCGCATTCAACGATGCCGTGCGCAAGGCCGAAGCCACCACGCAGGAAAAAATGAGCGGCATGACCGCCGGCATGCCGATGCCGCTGGGCTTCAAGCTGCCGTTCTGATCGCGCGGCACGACGGGCGCACGTCCCTCGTGCCGGCGTTTAAGGAAAACATGAAACAACCTTCAGCCCTGTCGGCGCTGGTCGAGGCGCTGCGCGCGCTGCCCGGCGTCGGACCGAAATCGGCGCAGCGCATGGCGTATCACCTGATGCAGCACGATCGCGCGGCCGCCGAGAAACTCGGGCAATCGCTGCTGTTCGCGACCGAGCATCTGAAGCACTGCGCGAAGTGCAACACCTTCACCGAAGCCGAGATCTGCGAGGTTTGCAGCGACGAGGAGCGCGATCCGGCGCTGCTATGCGTGGTGGAAACGCCCGCCGATCAGATCATGCTCGAACAGACGCTCACGTACAAAGGGCTGTATTTCGTGCTGATGGGACGGCTCAGTCCGCTCGACGGCATCGGGCCGAAGGAAATTCACTTCGAGCGGCTCATCCAGCGCGCGCTCGACGGCGAAGTGCGCGAAGTCGTGCTCGCGACCAACTTCACCAACGAAGGCGAAGCCACCGCGCACTATCTCGCGCAGACGCTCAAGTCGAAGGGGCTCAAGGTCACGCGACTGGCGCGCGGCGTGCCGGTCGGCAGCGAGCTGGAATACGTCGACGCGGGCACCATCGCGCGCGCGATGCTCGACCGCCGCTCCGTCTAAAGGAAATCGAATCCATGACAGAACAGGAAGCCCTCGCGCTCGCGACGCATCGCCATTACAAGGGCGGCTTGTATCGCGTGATCGGCGTGGCGCGCCACTCGGAAACCGAGGAAGCGATGATCGTCTACGAACATCTGTGGCCGCACGAACGCGGTCTGTGGGTGCGTCCCGCCGCGATGTTCAACGAGACGCTCGCCGACGGCACGCCGCGTTTCAAACCGCTCGATATTCCGCTCTAAAAAACACGCACATATAAAGGAGACAACGCCCATGAGCGCAACGGGTTTGCCAAACTCAGGACCACTCGCCGGCGTCAAGGTACTGGAACTGGGCACGCTCATCGCCGGGCCGTTCGCCGCGCGTTTCATGGGCGAGTTCGGCGCGGACGTCATCAAGATCGAAGATCCGAATGGCGGCGATCCGCTGCGCAAATGGCGCAAGCTGTATCCGGAAGTGGGCGGCACGTCGCTGTGGTGGGCAGTGCAGGCGCGTAACAAGAAGTCGGTGACGATCAATCTCAAGAGCGACGAAGGCAAGGAGATCGTCAAACGGCTCGCGAAGGAAGCGGATATCGTTGTCGAAAATTTTCGGCCGGGCCTGCTCGAAAAACTCGGGCTCGGCTATGAAACGCTGTCCGCCGAGAATCCCGGTCTCGTGATGGTGCGACTGTCCGGTTACGGTCAGACCGGGCCGTATCGCGATCGTCCGGGTTTCGGCGCGATCGCCGAATCGATGGGTGGATTGCGTCATATCACCGGCTATCCCGAACTGCCGCCGCCGCGCATCGGCATTTCCATCGGCGATTCGATTGCCGCGCTGCATGGCGTGATCGGCGCGCTGATGGCGCTGCATCACAAGCAGATCAACGGCGGCAAGGGGCAGGTCGTCGACGTCGCGCTGTACGAAGCCGTCTTCAACATGATGGAAAGCGTGGTGCCCGAATACGGCGTGTACGGCATGGTGCGCGAGCGTACCGGCGCGTCGCTGCCGGGCATCGTGCCGTCGAATACGTATCCGTGCCGCGATGGCAGTATCGTGATCGGCGGCAATAGCGATCCGATCTTCAAGCGGCTGATGAAAGCCATCGACCGCGCCGATCTGGCCGACGATCCCGCGCTCGCCTCGAACGATGGCCGCGTGCCGCGCACGCAGGAAATCGACGATGCGATCGCCGCGTGGCTGTCGACGCGCAGCATCGACGAAGCGTTGGTCGTGCTCAACGCCGCCGACGTGCCGGCGGGCCGCATCTACAGCGTCGCAGATATGTTCGCCGATTCGCAATTTCTCGCTCGGCAGATGCTGCAGCGTTTTCCGTGGCAGGACTGCAAGGAAATCACGCTGCCCAACGTCACGCCGAAACTGTCGGAAACACCGGGCGAAACACGCTGGCTCGGCCCCGAACTCGGTGAACACACGGATGAAGTGCTTCAAACGCTCGGGTATCATCCCGACGATATCGCGCGATTACGCGCGAGCAAGGTGATCTGAGCCTCAAAGCCGATCGCGCGCGCAAAACTAAAAGAATCAAGGAGACAACAACGATGAAACGCAGAACGTTCATCGCGAGCGGTGCCGTGCTCGCGAGTGGTGCATGGTCGGCCGCGCCGTTTGCCTTTGCGCAGGGTAAGCCTGAGCAAAGCAAGGTGGCCATCGCGGTTGGCGGGAAGAATCTCTTCTATTACCTGCCGCTGACCATCGCGGAAAAGCGTAACTACTTCAAGGACGAAGGACTCGACGTCGAGATCAGCGATTTCGCCGGCGGCGCGAAGGCCTTGCAGGCGGCGGTCGGTGGCAGCGCGGACGTGGTGTCCGGCGCGTTCGAGCACACGCTGCTGCTGCAGGCGAAAAACCAGTACTTCCGCGAATTTGTGCTGCAAGGACGCGCGCCGCAGATCGTTTTCGCCGTATCGAAGAAGGCGATGCCCAACTACAAGTCGCTCGCCGATCTGAAGGGCAAGAAGATCGGCGTGACCGCGCCGGGTTCGTCGACGTCGATCATGGCGTCGTTCGCGCTGGCGAAGGCCGGCATCAAGCCGACCGATGTCGTGTTCATCGGTGTGGGCGCGGGAGCGGGCGCGATCGCCGCGCTCGAATCCGGCCAGATCGACGCCATCGCCAATCTCGATCCGGTGATGACCAAGCTCGACCGCGCCGGCGATATCCGCATCATCTCCGACACGCGCACGCTCGCCGATACCAAAACCGTGTTCGGCGGCAATATGCCGGCCGGCTGCCTGTACGCGTCGCAGAGCTTCATCACGAAGAATCCGAACACGACGCAGGCGCTGACCAACGCGATGGTGCGCGCGCTGAAGTGGTTGCAGGGCGCATCGGGCAAGGACCTGATCGCGACCGTGCCGGAAGGCTATCTGCTCGGCGATCGCGCGCTGTATCTGGATTCGTGGCAGCACGTCAAGGAGGCGATGTCGCCTGACGGTCTGATGCCGGAAGACGGCCCGTCGACGTCGCTCAAGACCTTGCAGGCCTTCGACGAAACCGTGAAGGGCAAGCCGATCGATCTGTCGAAAGCGTGGACCAACGACTTCGTGAAGAAGGCGCTCGCGACCGTCAAGGCCTGAGCGATGAACGGATCATCGGCTCCGGCGCTCGCGCTGCACGACGTCACCTGCACCTTCGCCTCGCGCGACAATCGGCGCGACCGCTACACCGCCGTGCGCGACACGACGCTGGCGATCGCGTCGGGCGAGTTCGTGTCGGTCGTCGGCCCAACGGGATGCGGCAAGTCCACCTTGCTGAACGTGTCGGCGGGCTTGCTCGCGCCGTCGTCGGGCACGGTGAGCGTGTTCGGCGAAAAGCTTGCGGGCATCAACAAACGCGCGGGCTATATGTTTCAGGCCGATGGCCTGATGGCCTGATGCCCTGGCGCTCGGCGCTCGATAACGTGACGGCCGGCCTCTCGTTCCAGGGCCTGCCGAAGCGCGATGCCGACGCGCGCGGCGAGGAATGGCTCAAGCGCGTGGGACTGGGCGGATTCGGCGATCGTTATCCGCATCAGCTGTCGGGCGGCATGCGCAAGCGCGTCGCGATGGCGCAGACGCTGATTCTCGATCCCGACATCATCCTGATGGACGAGCCGTTTTCCGCGCTCGATATCCAGACGCGCCAGTTGATGGAAAACGAGCTGCTCGATCTGTGGGCCGCCAAGCGCAAGGCCGTGCTCTTCATCACGCACGATCTCGACGAAGCCATTTCGATGTCGGATCGCGTGGTCGTGCTGTCGGCGGGGCCGGGCACGCATCCGATCGGCGAGTTCGCCATCGACTTGCCGCGTCCGCGCGATGTCGCGGAGATTCGCTCGCATCCGCGCTTCGTCGAACTGCATGCGCAGATTTGGGACGTGCTGCGCGAGGAAGTGCTGAAGGGTTATCAACAGCAATTGAGGCAACAGGATCATGTGGAATAGGTTGCGCCCGAATCGCCGCAATCTCATCGTGTGGCAATGGATGCTGCTGATCGCGTGCTTCGTGCTCTGGTACGTGCTGACCAGTCCGACGCTTTTGCCGCCGTTCTATTTCGACGATGCCAACAAGGCCGCGTTCTTCTTCGGCGAACCGCAGAAGGTGCTGATGCGCATCTGGGAGTGGTTCAGCGGCGGCGAAATCTATCTGCATCTGTGGGTGACGCTGATCGAGACCGTGCTGGCGTTCGTGATCGGCACGGTATTGGGGCTGGCGGTCGGCCTGTGGCTCGCGCTCGCGCCGATGACCAGCGCGCTGCTCGATCCGTACATCAAGGCCGCCAACTCGATGCCGCGCGTGATTCTCGCGCCGATCTTCGCGGTGTGGTTCGGACTGGGCATCTGGTCGAAGGTCGCGCTCGGTGTGACGCTGGTGTTTTTCATCGTGTTCTTCAACGTCTATCAGGGCGTGAAGGAAGTCAGTCCGGTCGTGCTCGCCAACGCGCGCATGCTCGGCGCGAATCGCAAGCAGTTGTTGCGGCACGTCTATTTGCCGAGTGCCACGAGCTGGGTGTTTTCGAGCCTGCATACATCGGTCGGGCTGGCCTTCGTCGGGTCGGTGGTCGGCGAATATCTGGGCTCGGTGCGCGGTGTCGGCTATCTGATCCTGCAGGCCGAAGGCACTTTCGACATCAACACCGTGTTCGCCGGGATTCTCGTGCTGACGGCCTTCGCGCTGGTGCTCGACGGTCTCGTCGCGGTGCTCGAACATCGGCTGATGAAATGGCAGCCCAAAAGCGGCGAGACGGAAAAACTTTAGTCTGTCACGCGCGTGTGGTTTGATACGCGGCGACGCATTGCCGCGTGGCCGCTTTGTCTCGTGCGTCGCGCACGACAAAAAATGTCGGTTTTGCGCGCTTGATTCGGATATGTTTTTCTCCCATCGATCGCGCCCGGCATGACGTCGACCCGATGAATCGCGCATCGGCGGCACGGCGCTTCTTACACACACGCTTTGACTGGAATGAGATTGCATACCGACACCACGGTCGCGGTGGCGTTGCCACAGCCGATCGGCGACAGTCTGATCGGGCTGGTTCTCGTCAACAATCTCGTACGCAACGGCTATCGGCCGGTGGTTTTCGGATGGGTCGCCGAGCAACTCGCGGACTGGCTGCCGGCCGTGCGCGTCGGGCGTCCCGGCGAATGGCAGGGCGCTTTCGATAAGGTCATCGAATTTCGGCCGACGGATTACGCGCGCGCATTGAGCCGCAATGGCCGCACGCTGTGTATCGCGACGTTGCCCGAATACGGCGGTTCGAAGCATATGGTCGACCGCATCGTCGATATCGCGGCGAACGTGCTGCAACTTCGCGACGTGACACGCTCGAACGGGCTGATCGTGCCGTCCGGCATCGTGCGCGGACGCATGGCCGAGCGCGTGGTGATCCATCCCACCGGCAGCCATCCGGAGAAGATGTGGGGACGCCGCAAGTTCCTCGCGCTATCGACCATGCTCAGGCATCGCCGGCTCGCGCCGAGCTTTCTGGTCGCGCCGGGCGAAATCGACGGCTGGGGCGATATCGCCCGCGATGGCCACGAAGTCAACGCGCTGCCGCATCTCGGCGATGTCGCCGCGTGGATCGCGGAATCGGGCTGGTTCATCGGCAACGATTCGGGACTCGGGCACCTCGCGTCGTCCATCGGCGTGCCGACGCTCACGCTTTTCATGCGACGCGGACTCGCGCGCTCGTGGCGGCCGGGCTGCTGGGGACCGGGCGCGATCGTGCTGCCGCCGTCGGTGGTGCCGTTCGGCGCGCTGCGGGAGCGCTTATGGCAACGTCTGCTGAGCGTCGGACGCGTGCATGCGGCGTTCGAAAATCTGCAGGGCATCAGCGCGCGGGCCGCGCAGCATCACAAATCGAACGGGCTACGCGAAGTCGATACCGTTCGCGCGGGCATCGTGACCGACGCGTGAACGGCCGCGCCTTTACGCCAAAAGCGCGCCTCACATCTCGATCACGATCTTCCCCGTCACGCGGCGATTCATCATGTCGTCGAGCGCTTGCGGCGTGTCGGCGAGCGCATAGCGTTTCGTCACGACCGGGCGCAGCTTGCCGGCCTTGATCCACTCGACCATCGTCGCGAATTCCTGATCGGCAAGCGCATGCTCGCGGCGCATGTGATCGCCCCAGAACACGCCGACGATGCTCGCGCCCTTCAGCAGCGCGAGATTGAGCGGCAGCTTCGGGATCTCGCCGTTGGCGAATCCCACGACCAAATATCTCCCGCGCCAGCCGATGCTGCGAAACGCCGGCTCCGCATACGCGCCGCTCACCGGATCAAATATGACATCCGGCCCGCGACCGTCGGTCAGCGCCTTGACGCGCTCGCGCAAATCCTCGTTCGCATAGTCGATGCCGTCATCCGCGCCGTGCTGCTTGCAGAACGCGATCTTCTCCTGGCTCGACGCCGCCGCGATCACCCGCGCGCCGACGATCTTGCCGATCCTGGATCGCCGCCAGCCCGACGCCGCCCGCCGCGCCGAGCACGAGCAGCGTATCGCCGGCCTTGAGCTGTCCGCGATCCACCAGCGCGTGATACGAGGTGCCGTAGGCGAGCGTGAAGGCGGCGGCATCGGCGAAATCGACGTCGTCGGGAAGCGGAATGCAGGCCGCCTCGCTGGCGCGCGCCTGCTCGGCGAACGCGCCTTGCGTGGTATAAGCGGCCACGCGCATGCCGGGCCTGAAGCGCTGCACGCCCGCGCCGACCTCGCGCACGATGCCCGCGAACTCCGCACCCGGCGTAAACGGCAGCGGCGGCTTGAACTGATATTTGTTCTGGATGATCAGCACGTCGGGAAAATTGACGCTCGCCGCCTTCACATCGATGATCATGTCGCCCGCTTCGGGATGAAGGTCGGGCAGCGTCTCGATAGAAAGCGTGTCGGGTAGTCCGTGTTCGTTGCATCGTACGGCGCGCATGGTGTCTCCTTGATTGGCCGGCTCAGTGTAGGGCAGAGCGCACAGTGTTGCCGAGCGTTCCATGCTTGCCTTTCAGTCGTCCGCGTGCCATGTTTCCTCGGTTACAATCGCCGGATGCGAATCCTACTCAGCAATGACGACGGTTATCTGGCGCGCGGCATCAACGTGCTGCACGCCGCTTTGCAGCCGCTCGGCGATGTCACGGTCATGGCGCCGGAACAGAACTGCAGCGGTTCATCGAACTCGCTTACGCTGTCGCGGCCGTTGTCCGTGCATCAGGCGCCGAACGGTTTCAATTTCGTCAACGGCACGCCGACCGACTCCGTGCATATCGCGCTGACGGGCATGCTCGAGCACAAGCCCGACCTCGTTGTGTCGGGCATCAACAACGGTCAGAACGTCGGCGAAGACACTTTGTATTCCGGCACGGTCGCGGCTGCCACCGAAGGGTTCATGTTCGGCGTGCCGTCCATCGCGTTCTCGCTGGTCGGGCGCGACTGGCTGCATCTCGAAGATGCCGCGCGCGTCGCCGCCGAAATCACCGCGCATTTTCTGGATCACCCGATGCCGGGGCATCCGTTGCTCAACGTGAACATTCCCAGCCTGCCGTACGATCAACTCGGCGAGTGGAAAGCCACGCGGCTGGGCAAGCGGCATCCGTCGCAGCCGGTCATTCGGCAGACCGATCCGCGCGGCAATCCGATCTACTGGATCGGTCCTTCCGGCGACGCGCTCGACGCGAGCGAAGGCACCGACTTCCACGCGGTGGCGAACGGCTTCGTGTCGATCACGCCGCTGCAACTCGATCTCACGCATACGAAGCTCATGGCCGAGACGCGCGAATGGGCGCGTGCCGGGAGCCATCGCACATGACGGACGAGCGCGCCAAGCGCTTCCCGCTGGCGCTCGCGGATCTGGTGCGCGAGCCGCGTAAGCCCGCCGGCCGCGCCGATGCCTCGCGCAGCAAGCGCGCGGGCGTCGTGTCGCTGACGTCGACGTCCAGCGCGACGAAGCCCGTTCCGGCCGATACCAAGCGCACCACGCACGGCACCACGCATGCCACGCCCGCGCGGACGAGCGCGGCCCGTCCCACACCGCGTCCGGGCGAACGCGACCTGAACGCCGCCTCCGTCGCGACGAAGAAGGGCGCGCCCAACGTCGCGCTGGCCAGCACGCAGACGCTGACCTCGGAACGGGTCCGCGAGCGCATGGTCGAACGGCTGCGCGCCAACGGCATCACCGATCCGCGCGTGCTGAACGCGATGTCGGTCGTGCCGCGCCATATGTTCGTCGATCCGGGGCTGGCCGCGCAGGCGTACGAAGACGCCGCGCTGCCGATCGGTCATCACCAGACCATCTCGAAGCCGTCGGTCGTCGCGCGCATGATCGAACTGGTCGCGACCGGCCGCCGGCTCGACAAGGTCCTGGAGATCGGCACGGGCTGCGGCTATCAGGCGGCGGTGTTGTCGCAGGTGGCCCGCGAGGTGTATTCCATCGAACGCGTGCGTCCGTTGTCGGAGCGCGCCAAACTCAATCTTCGGCCGCTGCGCGTGCCGAATATCAGGCTGCATTACGGCGACGGCCGGTTGGGTCTCGCCGCCGCGCCGTTCGACGCCATCGTCATCGCCTGCGCCGGGCTCGACGTGCCGCAGGATCTGCTCGATCAACTGGCGGTCGGCGGCAGACTCGTCGCGCCGGTCGGATCGCAGACCGCGCAGTCGCAGGTGCTGACGCTGGTGACGCGCGTTTCGCCCACACAATGGCGGGAAGAGCAGCTTGATCGTGTTTTCTTTGTACCCTTAAAATCCGGAGTGATTTGACACCGATGAGTATCTTGCGTGTTAAGCGAGAAGTGAGTGCGGACGTTCGCCTGACGGCGGCGCAACGCGTCGTTTGTATCGTTGCGCTGTCCGTGCTGGCCGCCTGTTCCTCGCGTCTCGACCAGGCGCCGGTCGTCGACCGGACGGGCGCGGCCCTCAGCACTACCGCGGCGCAGACGCCGGACAACGGTCCGCTGCAGCCCGGTTATGTGCGTGTGAAGCCGGGCGACACCCTATATCGGATCGCACTAGAAAACGGTCAGAATTATCACGACATCGCAACGTGGAACAACCTGACCAATCCTAACCAGATCGAAGTCGGCCAGTTGATGCGCGTCGCGCCTCCGGGAGCCAACGTGGCGGCGGCGACGCCGGGCGTGGCGACTGCGCTGATCACCGGCGGCGGCGTGCAGGCTCAGCCGCTCAACGGCACGAACAACGGCTACGCGCAGCCCGGCGTAACGACGGGCGCGACGGGACAGCCGCCGTATTACGGTCCGAATTCGGGCATGGGCGCGGCGGCGGGTGCAGCGGGCATGGCCTCGGGCGCGGCGCCGAACTTTCCGGCGACGCCCGGCGCGGATAACGGCGCGGCCGCTCAGCCGGCGTTCATCTGGCCGGCGCGCGGTCCGATCCTCGGTACCTTCGACGACGCCAAGAACAAGGGCTTGAACATCGGCGGCGCGGCGGGCGATCCGGTGATCGCATCGGCCGATGGGCGCGTGGTTTATTCGGGAAATGGGCTGCGCGGATACGGTAATCTCATTATCATCAAGCACGACGCAACTTTTCTCACGGCATACGCACACAACCGGGCTTTGATGGTAAAAGAAGGGGACGCGGTGACCAAAGGGCAGAAGATCGCTGAGATGGGTAACAGCGATTCGGACCGCGTGATGTTGCATTTCGAAGTTCGCCGGCAGGGTAAACCTGTTGACCCACTGAAGTATTTGCCACCGCAATAAAGCGCGCGCTGCAATAATGCGAAACCATCATGCCGAAAACGAAGCGCCGCTTGCCGCAAGCCGAGACCGAGACCAGCAGCCGACCGTTGCAAGTGTCGGCGGACGACGGCGCTTCCGCCCGTGACGAAGACGTCGAGCAAATCGAGGTCGAGTTCGAGGGTGATGGAGACAGCGAAGAAGAGGGCGGGCGTCGCGGCAAGGGCAACAAGGAGGAATCGGGCGAAAGCGCAAACGATTCCGCGCCCGACGTCGACGACTTCCGCTCCATGCTGCAGGCCGAGCTCACGGCCGACACCATCCAGCATTATCTGAACCGCATCAGCGTGAAGCCGCTGCTCACCGTCGAGGAAGAGCAGCGCTATTCGCGGCTGGCCAAAGCCGGCGAATTCGACGCGCGTCAGGTCATGATCGAGCGCAATCTGCGGCTCGTGGTTAGCATCGCGAAGGGATATCTCAACCGTGGCGTGCCGCTGCTCGATCTGATCGAGGAAGGCAATCTCGGTTTGATGCACGCCATCGAGAAATTCGATCCGACGCGCGGTTTCCGCTTTTCGACGTATGCCACCTGGTGGATTCGCCAGAGCATCGAACGCGCGATCATGAATCAGGCGCGCACCGTGCGCCTGCCCGTGCATGTGATTCGCGAATTGAATCAGGTGCTGCGCGCCAAGCGTCATATCGAAAAGAATTCCGCCAATTCGACCGATGCCGTCGCGCCCGAGCGCCGCGACGCCAGCATCGACGATATCGCCTATCTCACCGGCAAGACGCCCGAGGAAGTCACCGACATCCTCGCGCTCAACGAACACACGGCCTCGCTCGACGCGCCGCTCGACCTCGATCCGGGCAGCAGCCTGCTCGATCTGTTGTCGGACGACCAGAGCCAGTCGCCCGATGCGGAAGTGCAACATCGCGAACTCGAGTCGTTTACGCGTCTGTGGCTGTCGCGTTTATCCGACAAACACCGGCATGTAATCGAACGGCGCTTCGGGCTGAACCATATCGAGCCGGCCACGCTCGAAGAACTCGCCGACGAAATGGGCCTGACGCGCGAACGCGTGCGCCAGATCCAGCAGGAAGCGCTCGTGCGGCTCAAGCGGTTCTTCGCGTCCAACGGCGTGCGTAAAGACGCCGTGCTCTAACGTCTCAACGACGCCGCGAGGCGTCACGTTTTCCGATTCAATGACTCCCATTCTCGTTTTCGACATCGAGACGATTCCCGATGTCGACGGCATTCGCCGTCTCGAAGATTTGCCCGCCGATCTCTCCAACCGCGAAGTTGCCGAACATGCGTTCGAAGCGCGCCGCGAGCGCGTGGGCAACGATTTTCTGCCGCATCATCTGCAACGCGTCGCGGCGATCTCCTGCGTGTTCCGCGATAACAACGGTTTTCGCGTGCGCTCGCTCGGCACGCCCGCCGACGGCGAAGCGGCGCTGATCCAGTCGTTCTATCGCGTGATCGAAAAATACACGCCGCAACTGGTGTCGTGGAACGGCGGCGGTTTCGATCTGCCGGTGCTGCATTACCGCGCGCTGGTGCATGGCATTGCGGCACCGCGATATTGGGATCAGGGACAGGACGATCGCGAGTTCAAGTTCAACAACTATCTCAGCCGCTACCACCCGCGGCACACCGATCTGATGGACGTGCTGGCGATGTATCAGGCGCGCGCCAATGCGCCGCTCGATGCGCTCGCCAAGCTGTGCGGCTTTCCCGGCAAGCTCGGCATGGACGGCGGCCGAGTCTGGGATGCCTATTGCGACGGCCAGATCGAGGAAATCCGCAACTATTGCGAGACCGACGTCGTCAACACCTACCTGATGTACTGCCGATTCCAGATGATGCGCGGCGGTTTCACGTCCGACGAATACGCGGACGAAATCAACTTCGTCAAGAACGCGCTCGCGCAGGAAGCGTCGCCGCATTGGGCCGAATATCTGGCGGCGTTCGGACAGTAGTCGCGGCAGGGCGATGACGTTCGTCTACAATCTCGCCTTTGCCATCCCGTCAGCCAGGAAGTACGCAGGTGTCTGAAACCGCTCGAAAAAATTCCCCACGCCGCCGCGCCGCGCCGGCCAAATCCGTCACGGTCGATCCGAACTTCGTCGCGCCCGAAATCGATATCGTGTCGCTCGACGCGGAAGCGCGCGGCGTCGGCCGTACCGTCAACGAGGACGGCGAACCGGGCAAGGTGATCTTCGTCGAAGGCGCGTTGCCGGGCGAGCGGGTGAGCTATACGAGCTATCGCCGCAAGCCGAGTTTCGAGCAGGCGCAGGTGGTCAAGGTGTTGCGCGAAGCCGTCATCCGCACCACGCCGAAGTGCACGTTTTTCGGCACCTGCGGCGGCTGCTCGATGCAGCATCTCGATGTGCGCGCGCAGATTGCCGTGAAACAGCGCGTGCTGGAAGACAACCTCGAGCATCTGTCGAAACTGCGCGCCGAAACGATGTTCCGCCCGATCCATGGTCCGTCGTGGGGATATCGCTATCGCGCGCGGCTGACGGTGCGGCACGTCGAGAAGAAGGGCGGCGTGCTGGTTGGCTTTCACGAGCGCAAGAGCAGCTACGTCGCCGATATGACGAGCTGCGAAGTGCTGCCGCCGCATGTCTCGGCGATGCTGGTGCCGCTGCGTCATCTGGTGGCGGGTCTGTCGATCCGCGATCGCATGCCGCAGATCGAACTCGCCGTCGGCGCGGACGTGACGGCGCTGGTGCTGCGCATCCTCGAACCGCTGACGGAGGCCGACGAAGCGCTCCTGCGCAGCTTCGCCGACGAGCACAACGTGCAGTTCTGGCTTCAGCCGAAGGGCCCGGACACGGTGTATCCGTTCTATCCGCTCGATCGCGAACTGGCCTACACGCTGCCGGAATTCGCGATCCGCATGCCGTTCAAGCCGACCGATTTCACGCAGGTGAATCACCAGATCAACCGCGTGCTGGTGGCGCGCGCGTTGTCGCTGCTCGCGCCGCTGCCGGGCGATCGCGTGCTCGATCTGTTTTGCGGCATCGGCAACTTCACGCTGCCGCTGGCGCGCCGTTCGCGCGAAGTGGTTGGCATCGAAGGCAGCGAGGCGCTGACGACGCGCGCGCTGGAGAACGCCCGCGCCAATGGCGTCGACGGTCATACGTCGTTCGCGTGCCGCAACCTATTCGAAGTGACCGCCGACGATTTCCGCGCGCTCGGCGCGTTCGACAAATTCCTGATCGATCCGCCGCGCGAGGGCGCGCTCGCGGTGTCGAAGGCGCTGGCCGATCTCGCGCAGGCTGGCGAGCAAGCGCTGCTGCCCAAGCGTATCGTCTACGTGTCCTGCAATCCGGCGACGCTCGCGCGCGACGCGGGTCTGCTCGTGCACGAGGCGGGATATCGGATGAAGGGCGCGGGCGTCGTGAACATGTTCCCGCATACGTCGCACGTCGAATCGATTGCGCTGTTCGAGCGCGATTGAATGAACGCGCGTTTTCCGCAGACGCAAAAAAACCGGCCCGAAGGCCGGTTTTTTATTGCCGGTTTTTGTTGCAACCGGCCGCGATCAGTTGCGGTTGCCGCCGAAAATGCCGAGCAGCGCCAGCAGGTTCGTGAAGACGTTGTACAGGTCGAGGTAAATCGCCAGCGTCGCGCTGATGTAGTTCGTTTCGCCGCCGTTCACCACGCGCTGCACGTCGAACAGCATGTACGCCGAGAAGATCACGATGGCGAGCACCGAGATGGTCATCATCAGCGCGGGCAGTTGCAGGAAGATGTTCGCGAACGCCGCCAGCAGAATGACGATCACGCCCATGAACAGGAACTTGCCCAGTCCCGAGAAATCGCGCTTGCTCACGGTGGCGATGGTCGCCATGGCCGCGAAGATCACGCCGGTGCCGCCGAAGGCCATCATGATGAGCTGCGGCCCGTTCGAAAACCCGAGGATGAAGCTCAGCAGACGCGAGAGCATCAGTCCCATGAAGAACGTAAAGCCGAGCAGGACGACGACGCCCATGCCGCTGTTCTTGGTTTTTTCGATCGCGAACATGAAGCCGAACGCGATCGCGAGAAACGCGATGAAGCTCATGGTCGGGCTGGTCGCCGCGAACAGCGAGAAGCCGGTCGCCACGCCCACCCAGGCGCCGAGCACCGTCGGCACCATCGAGAGCGCGAGCAGCCAGTAGGTGTTGCGCAGCACGCGGTTGCGCACCTCAACCGAGGTGACGCTGCCATTACGGCCAAATCCGTAGGGTGATTCGTTCATGGTTTCTCCTTACTCCAATAGTCGATCGTCGGTCGGTCTTGCCGCGACTTCCGTCATACACCGATGTTAAGGTCGCGGACTTAAGCCAGTATTAGGACCGAATCCGGTGCGCCGCCCGACATGCCCAGGCTTGCAACGCGCCGTTTCGTTCCAATATGGGCCCCGCGCGACGCGAAATCAATGCTTCCGGGCCCAATTTCGCGTGCGTGCCAGGCTCGAGTCCTCGCAGGGTTTTATCCTTACGATGCCGCAAGGTTTCAATCGCAATCATACCCTGCTTCGTGCTACAATTGTCGATTAGTTTTAATCCGTAAACCGTTCATTTTTTGGAGTTTTTCATGGCGATCGAGCGCACCCTGTCGATTATCAAGCCGGATGCAGTAGCTAAGAACGTTATCGGCCAGATCTACAGCCGCTTCGAAGGCGCGGGCCTGAAGATCATTGCGTCGCGCATGGTTCATCTGTCGCGTGCGGATGCGGAAAAGTTCTACGCCGTGCACGCAGCACATCCGTTCTTCAAGGACCTCGTCGAATTCATGGTGTCGGGCCCGGTCATGATCCAGGTTCTGGAAGGCGAAAACGCCATCGCCAAGAATCGCGACCTGATGGGCGCGACGGATCCGAAGAAGGCGGACAAGGGCACGATCCGCGCCGACTTCGCCGACAGCATCGACGCGAACGCAGTCCACGGCTCGGACGCGCCGGAAACGGCAGCTCAGGAAGTAGCGTTCTTCTTCCCGGGCGTGAACGTCTACTCGCGTTAATCGTCACAGGAATCGTCTGCCGCAAAAAGCAGCGGGCGATTGAAGCAAGCGTTGGTCGCCGTGGCGGCTTTCGAACGCCGCCGTCGGCATCGCGCCTCGACGCAAAATAGCTGAACAAAAAAGCAAGACATGGCGCGAACGGTCTCGGAACACATTTTCCGGGCTTCGCAATCTTGAAATGGCACATCTCGATATGACGAGCAGCAGCACCGTCAACCTTCTCGATCTCGACGCCGACGGGCTCACCGCGTATTGCGGCAGCCTGGGCGAAAAGCCGTTTCGCGCCAAGCAGTTGCAGCGCTGGATCCATCAATACGGTGCCGAAGACTTCGACGGCATGACGGATCTCGCGAAATCGCTGCGCGAAAAACTCAAGGGCCGCGCCAACATGGCGATGCCCGACATCATTTGCGACCACGTTTCCACCGACGGCACGCGCAAGTGGCTGATCGACGTCGGCAACGGCAACGCGGTCGAAACCGTGTTCATCCCCGAAGAAACACGCGGCACGCTGTGCGTGTCGTCGCAGGCGGGATGCGCGGTCAATTGCCGGTTCTGTTCCACCGGCAAGCAAGGTTTCTCGCGCAATCTGACGACCGGTGAAATCATCGGTCAGTTGCGCATGGCGGAATTCGCGCTGCGTAAGTCCTACGGCCGCGAAGTGGGCGGGCCGGGCAAGGGCGAGCGCGTCGTCACCAATGTCGTGATGATGGGCATGGGCGAGCCGCTGCTGAACTACGACGCCGTCGTGCCCGTCATGCGCCTGATGCTCGACGACAACGCCTACGGCCTGTCGCGCCGCCGCGTGACGCTGTCCACCTCCGGCGTCGTGCCGATGATGGACCGTCTCGGCGCGGATTTGCCGGTGGCGCTCGCGGTATCGCTGCATGCGCCGAACGATCCGCTGCGCGACATGCTGGTGCCGCTCAACAAGAAGTATCCGCTGCGTGAATTGATGGCGGCGTGCCAGCGTTATCTGAAGGTCGCGCCGCGCGATTTCATCACCTTCGAGTACTGCATGCTCGACGGCGTCAACGATACCGAGCAGCACGCGCGCGAACTGCTCGCCGTCACGCGCGACGTGCCGTGCAAGTTCAACCTCATTCCGTTCAATCCGTTCCCCGAGTCGGGGCTGATGCGCTCGAAGAACGAGCAGATCAAGCGCTTCGCGCAGATCCTGATGGATGCGGGCATCGTCACGACCGTGCGCAAGATGCGCGGCGACGATATCGACGCGGCATGCGGCCAGTTGGCGGGCGAAGTGCAGGATCGCACGAAGCTTGCCGAGCGCACGAGCCGCGCGGCGAGTAAGGTGATCGAGGTGCGCGCGGTCTGACGGAGCACGCCGGGCCGGCGTCGAGCCCGTGTCTCCGAGTCAATAAAAAGAAAAATCCGACAAAAAGGCGCGGCCAGCGCTCGGATGCGGCACGGAAAGCCGCACATTTTGTTATAAAGCCGTCTGCGACGGCGCCCAGGTTGTATCGTTCGCGTGGTTTGGGAACGTGTGGGCGCAGCAGCGCTATATAGAAGATAGAAGAATCGATGCGAGGAAATTGGGATGAGTGAGCCGCAGCACCCGGCGCCTTTCGGCAGTCATGATGGCGATCCGTCCGGCGGTCTGCGTGACGCCCGGGCCGGAGGTGGAATGGCCTCGAACGAGAGCCAGATGGGGCCGCTGGATTCGATTCCGGCCGTCGGAGCGCGCCTCGCGCAACTCCGGCAGGCGAAGGCGTGGTCGCTCGACGATGTATCGGCGCGCCTGAAGGTGTCGCCGCAGAAATTGCAGGCGCTCGAAGCGGGCGATATCAGCCAGATGCCGGATCGCACGTTCGCGGCCGGGATCGTGCGCAGTTACGCGAAGATTCTCGGCACCGATCCGACGCCGTTTACGCAGCCGTTCCGGCGTAACGACGGCGAGATCGCGCACAATCTCAAGGTGCTGTCGTCCGCGGGCGCGGGTTTGCCGCGCGGTCGCGTGTCGGTGCCGCTCGGCAGTTCGTCGGGCCGCAAGCGGTCGTGGCTGTGGGGCGTGCTCGATTTTCGTGGCGCTGGTCGCGCTCGGCATGTGGCATACCGGCGGCGATTCGGCCGCCTGGCTCGCGCGTCTGAAGTCGAGCACGAGCGCCGCGACGTCGTCGACCAGTTCGAACGAGCCGTCGGGCGCATCGGCGACGCAGACGCCGGACGAAGCCGCCGCCGCGAACACCGGCGAAGCGTCGCTGCCGGAAGTCGCGACTTCGCCGAACGAGCAGCCGATGCCGCGTCCGCTCGGCACGAACGCGCTGCCGGCGTTGTCGTCCGCGCTGGATGCGGCGCAAAATGCCGCGAGTGCATCGGCGGCAACGGTGGCGAAGGCGGCTTCCGCGCCGGCCGCGGTCGCAGCGGGCGCATCCGCGCCGACCGTCGCGGGCAGCGGGTCGGGCGCGATCGAATTGAAGGTGAAGGAAGATAGCTGGTTCAGCGTGCGCGGCAAGGAAGTGTTCTCCGGGCTCGTCAAGGCGGGCAATACGCAGCGCGTGCAGGGCGAAGCGCCGTTCAAGGTGACGGTCGGCAACGTGAAGGGTGTCGAGTCGCTGTCGGTCGACGACGAACCCGTCGATGCCAAACGCTATGCCGGCGCACGCGGCAACGTCGCCCGTCTGACACTGCCTTAATCCGCTTTCCTGCTTCGGGCGGGACGCGGATCGGGCACGCGCATCATTCAGGGGCATCACGGTTTATCGCCGTGATGCCCGTTTGAAGTTTTACTCACGCAATCTCGCGCCAGGCAGGCGGCGAGAACGTCAAAGGGTTTTTCGATGCAATCCGAAGCTCAATCCCTGATCAGCAGCAAGATTTGTTCGACCGAACCGGTCTTCGGCGGTCCGTTGAAGCGCCGTTCGTCGCACGCGGTCGATGTGCGCTGGGGCGGCCAACTCGTGACGATCGGCGGCGATTCGCCGGTGCGCGTGCAGTCGATGACCAACACCGACACCGCCGATGCCATCGGCACCGCGATCCAGATCAAGGAACTCGCGCAGGCAGGCTCGGAACTGGTGCGCATCACGGTGAATACGCCGGAAGCAGCCGCGGAAGTTCCGCATATCCGCGATCAACTGGACCGCATGGGCGTGACGGTGCCGCTCGTCGGCGACTTCCACTACAACGGCCATTTGCTGCTGCGCGACCATCCGGCGTGTGCGGAAGCGCTGTCGAAGTACCGTATCAATCCGGGCAACGTAGGTCAGGGCGCGAAGCGCGACACGCAATTCGCGCAGATGATCGAAGCCGCCATCAAGTACGACAAGCCGGTTCGTATCGGCGTGAACTGGGGCAGTCTCGATCAGGACCTGCTCGCGCGCATGATGGACGAAAACGCCGCGCGCGCCACGCCCTGGGAACTGCAGAGCGTGATGTACGAAGCGCTGATCCAGTCGGCGATCGGCTCGGCGGAACGCGCGGTGGATATCGGCCTGGGCCGCGACAAGATCATCCTGTCGTGCAAGGTCAGCGGCGTGCAGGATCTGATCGCGGTGTATCGCGAACTCGCGAAGCGTTGCAGCTTCGCGCTGCATCTGGGTTTGACGGAAGCGGGGATGGGTTCGAAGGGCATCGTCGCGTCGACGGTGGCGCTGTCCGTGCTGCTGCAGGAAGGCATCGGCGACACCATCCGTATTTCGCTGACGCCGGAACCCGGCGGCGCGCGCACGGGCGAAGTCGTCGTCGGTCAGGAAATTCTGCAGACGATGGGCCTGCGTTCCTTTACGCCGATGGTTATCGCCTGCCCTGGTTGCGGACGCACCACCAGCACGGTGTTCCAGGAACTGGCGTCGCAAATTCAGAACTATTTGCGCAAGTCGATGCCTGAATGGCGCGAGAAATACGCCGGCGTCGAAAAGATGAACGTCGCGGTGATGGGCTGCATCGTCAACGGTCCGGGCGAGTCGAAGCACGCGAATATCGGCATCAGCCTGCCGGGCTCGGGCGAGAATCCGGCCGCGCCCGTGTTCATCGACGGCGTGAAGGTCAAGACGCTGCGCGGCGAGAATATCGCGAGCGAGTTCCAGCAGATCGTCAGCGACTACGTTCAGCGAACCTACGGAAAACACGAAGAAACATCCGCGGCATCAATCTAAAGACAGATGACTGAACAGAAGAAAAGGCTCGAAAAACTGAGCGGCGTGAAGGGCATGAACGACATCCTCCCGCAGGATGCCGCGTTGTGGGACTTCTTCGAATCCACCGTCAAGTCGATGCTGCGCGCATACGGCTATCAGAACATCCGCACGCCGATCGTCGAGCATACGCAGTTGTTCACGCGCGGTATCGGCGAGGTGACCGATATCGTCGAGAAGGAAATGTACAGCTTCACGGACGCGCTCAACGGCGAGCATCTGACGATGCGCCCGGAGAATACCGCCGCCGTGGTGCGCGCGAGCATCGAGCACAATCTGCTGTACGACGGCCCGAAGCGCCTGTGGTACATCGGCCCGATGTTCCGGCACGAGCGTCCGCAGCGCGGGCGCTATCGCCAGTTCCATCAGGTCGGCGTGGAAGCGCTCGGTTTCGCGGGTCCGGATACCGACGCGGAAATCATCATGATGTGCCAGCGTCTGTGGGACGACCTCGGTCTGACCGGCATCCGGCTCGAACTGAATTCGCTCGGTCAGGCGGAAGAGCGCGCGGCGCATCGCAAGGAACTGATTGCGTATCTGGAACAGCACATCGATATCCTCGACGAGGAAGCGAAGCGCCGTCTCCATACGAATCCGCTGCGCGTGCTCGACACGAAGAATCCGGCGATGCAGGAAATGGCGCAGAACGCGCCGAAGCTCGTCGATTTCCTCGGCGAAGAATCGCGCAAGCACTTCGAAGGCGTGCAGCGTCTGCTGAAGGCGAACAACATTCCGTTCACGATCAACCCGCGTCTCGTGCGCGGTCTCGATTACTACAATCTGACCGTGTTCGAATGGGTCACGGATAAACTCGGCGCGCAGGGCACGGTGGCGGGCGGCGGCCGTTACGATCCGCTGATCGAGCAGCTCGGCGGCAAGCCGACGGCCGCATGCGGCTGGGCGATGGGCGTCGAACGCATTCTCGAATTGCTGAAGGAAGAGCAACTCGTGCCGGAAGCCGAAGGCACCGACGTGTACGTCGTGCATCAGGGCGAAGCAGCGGCCGAGAAGGCGTTTATCGTCGCCGAGCGTCTGCGCGACATGGGTCTCGACGTCATTCTGCATTGCAGCCCGGACGGCGCGTCCGCGAGCTTCAAATCGCAGATGAAGAAAGCCGATGCGAGCGGCGCGGCCTTCGCGGTCGTACTGGGCGACAACGAGCTTGCGCAGGGCACGATCGGCGTGAAGCCGTTGCGTCGTACGTCGAATGAAACGGACGACGGTCAAAAGAACGAGCAAGTCAACGTTCCGGCGGAAGACTTGACCGATTATCTAATCAATGCGATGGTTGCATCCGCCGACGACGAGGGTGCCTGATAAACAGGCTACGCGCCGCGCGCATCGAAGCGGTTCGATCATCGCGCGCGGCATTCGTTGAAGGGATCGAAACGCAGGGAAGGAATAGCTGGACGATGAGCTATCACGACGAACAAGAATCACTGGAAAGTGTAAAAGCCTGGTGGGCGAAATGGGGTAACGCGACGACGTGGATCGTCCTCATCGCGCTCATCATCGCGGCCGGATACAACGGCTGGAATTACTGGCAGCGTCGTCAGGCCGCCGAGGCATCGGTGCTCTACGATCACCTGCAGCAGGCGGTCGCCGGCAACGACAAGACGTTGATCACGCGCGCCGCGACATACATGGAAGAAAAGTTCGGCGGCACCGGCTATGCGCAGATGACCGCGCTCGCCGCAGCCAAGGCGCTCTACACGGCCGGCGACACCGCGGGCGCGAAGGCGCAGCTGCAATGGGCCGTCGAGCACGCGAAGGACGACGAGTACAAGCAGATCGCCAAGCTCCGTCTCGCGATGATCTACCTCGACGAAAAGAACTTCGACGCGGGCCTGAAGCTGCTGGACGATCAGCCGCTCGATGCATTCAAGGGCGAGATCGCGGATCGTCGCGGCGATCTGCTCGCGGCGCAAGGCAAGCGCGACGACGCGCGCGCTTCATACAAGGTGGCGCTGGGCGCATTGCCGGAGAACGACACGTCCGCGCGCCAGTTGATCCAGTTCAAGCTCGACGCGCTCGGCGGTTGATCCGCGTCGCTCCCGGACTTCATCGACTCAGCCAACCATCACACGAGCCGCCCGGCCTCACGTCGCGATCCGATGATCCGACGAAAGAGCGGGCGGCGCCGATCAACCGAATCAACCATTCATGTTGCGTCCACCGATGACTTTATTGAAACGCTACGCCGTGCCGTTCGCCTGCGCGATGACCGCCTTGTTGGCAGCCTGTTCGTCGACCAAGGATGAACGCCGCATTCCGACGCCGCTCGTGGACTTCAAGCCGGTGCTGACCGTCAATCAGGCGTGGAAGGCGAATGTCGGCAAGGCTGGCCGCTATCTGTTCTCGCCGGTCGCGGTCGGTGACTATGTGTACGCCGCCGGCGCGAACGGCAGCGTCGCCAAGATCGACTCGAAGACCGGGCAAGACGTCTGGCGCGTCAAGCTGAAGGACGATCTGTCGGCGGGCGTCGGCAGCGACGGCAATCTGACGGCCGTCGGCGGGCTGAAGGGCCAGGTCGATGTGCTCGGTCCGGACGGCAAGCTGCTGTGGACCGCGAGCGCGCCGGGCGAAATCATTTCGCCGCCGCTGGTCGGCAACGATCTGGTGATCGTGCGCACCATCGACGGCAAGATCATCGCGTTCAATTCGCAGACCGGCGAACAGAAGTGGATCTTCCAGTTGCGCGCGGTGCCTCTGAATCTGCGCGTGTCGGCGGGCATGACTTTCGCCGGCAATCAGTCGGTGCTGGCGGGCTTCCCGGGCGGCGGTTTCGCTGCGATCAACCTGCAAACGGGCGATGCCTTCTGGCAAGCGCCGGTGTCGTATCCGAAGGGGGTGACGGAAGTCGAGCGTATCAACGACGTGACCGGTGCGCCGAGCTTCGTCGGCGCGCAGACTTGCGCGGTGACGTTCCAGGGCAAGATCGGCTGTTTCGATGCCAACAACGGCCGTCCCGACTGGCAGCGCAACTTCTCGAGCAGCAGCGGTCTGGCGCAGGATGACCAGATCGTCGCCGCCGGCGATGACTGGTCGGTCGTCAACGCGTTCCGCGCGACCGACGGCACGCCGCTGTGGAAGAACGACAAGCTGAAGAGCCGCGACGTCAGCGTGCCGTACATTCTCGGACGCGCGGTCGTGCTGGGCGACTACAAGGGCTTCGTGCACTTCCTGTCGGCCGACAACGGCGAATTCATCGGCCGTATGCCGACCGATGGCAGCCCGATCGTCGCCGCGCCGGTGCTGGCGGGCAACACGATCGTCGTGCAGACGAAGGACGGCGATCTCTACGGCTTCCGTCCGAGCAACTGATCGCTCGAACGCGTGCGTATGATGCAGTAACGCCGCGCCGTTCCTCGTGACGGCGCGGCCGGTCCGAATCAGAAAGTGAAGGGACCGCTCGAATAACAAGAAGGCGCGCCGCGTGCGCGCAATCGGTCGGATCGAATAAAACCTGCGCATAGAACTTGCGAACCGAACCCGCAAGCGAAAGCAGGATCGCAAGAACAACGCGCATCGCGCGAGTAAGGCCTCGAAAGAACGAGGCAACCCGGCGTCCGGGCAAACGGACGCCGCCGGCTTGGCCATCGACGCGCCGCGCGTGCCGCAGCCGAATAATCCATGCTAATTTTCGACAAGCGCAGCCATTGCGCGGCCGCGGACCGAATCCATCGAGTCGCGCCGCCTTGCGTTCAACTTTGAACAACATCAGATGAAACCGGTAATTGCCCTCGTCGGGCGCCCCAACGTGGGAAAATCGACTCTTTTCAACCGGCTGACACGCTCGCGCGACGCGCTCGTCGCCGATCTGCCGGGCCTCACGCGCGACCGACATTACGGCGAAGGCCGTGTCGGCGGCGAGCGCGGCTATCTCGTCGTGGATACGGGCGGTTTCGAGCCGGTCGCGAAGGACGGCATCCTGCACGAAATGGCGCGGCAGACGCGTCAGGCCGTGGAGGAAGCGGACGTCGTCGTCTTTATCGTCGACGTACGCAACGGGCTCGCGCCGCAGGACAAGTCGATCGCCGACTATCTGCGCAAGACCGGCCGCCCGATCATGCTCGTCGTCAACAAAGCGGAAGGCATGAAGTACTCGGCGGTCGCCTCGGATTTCTACGAACTCGGCCTCGGCGATCCGCGCGCGATTTCCTCCGCGTACGGCGACGGCGTGACCGAGATGATCAACGACGCGCTCGATATCGCCTACGCCGACTGGCCGGAGGAAAGCGAGGACGAGAAGGCGAAGCACGGCATCAAGATCGCGATCGTCGGGCGTCCGAATGTTGGCAAGTCGACGCTGGTCAATACGCTGATCGGCGAAGAACGCGTGATCGCGTTCGACATGCCCGGCACCACGCGCGATTCGATCTATGTTGATTTCGAGCGAAATGGCCGCAAATACACGTTGATCGATACCGCGGGATTGCGCCGGCGCGGCAAGGTGTTCGAAGCGATCGAGAAGTTTTCGGTGGTGAAGACGCTGCAGTCCATCGCGGATGCCAACGTCGTGATTCTGCTGCTCGACGCGCAGCAGGACATTTCGGATCAGGACGCGCATATCGCCGGATTCGTGGTGGAGCAAGGGCGCGCGCTGGTGGTCGGCGTGAACAAGTGGGACGGACTCGATTCGCATGTGCGCGAACGCACCAAGGCCGATCTCAGCCGTAAGCTCAAGTTTTTGGACTTTGCTAAATTTCATTACGTTTCGGCGCTGGAAAAAACCGGCATCGGCGCGTTGATGAAATCGGTCGACGACGCTTACGCCGCCGCGATGGCCAAACTGCCGACGCCGAAGCTCACGCGCGCGCTGATCGAAGCGGTCGAGTTCCAGCAACCGCGCCGTCGCGGTCCGGTGCGTCCGAAACTGCGCTATGCGCACCAGGGCGGCTCGAATCCGCCGATCATCGTCGTGCACGGCAACGCGCTGGACGCCATCACCGAAACGTATAAGCGGTATTTGGAAGGGCGCTTCCGCGAAACTTTTGGATTGGCCGGCACTCCATTGCGCATAGAGTTCCGCTCGAGCAAGAACCCCTACGCGGACAAGGACTGAAAGCCGCGCGAGGCAAGCGTTTCGAGCCGAATTAGCCATTTGGCCGATCTGGTGTAGAAAACGTAAATCAGAGAAAATCAGCTATAGTGTAGCGAATGTGGGCGGATCTCTTTTTCTTCGCCAACAATACTTTCAACCTGCAAAAAAATACGGAGTTTGCTATGAGCAACAAAGGGCAATTGTTACAAGACCCGTTTTTGAACGCGCTGCGTAAAGAGCACGTGCCGGTGTCCATCTATCTGGTCAACGGCATCAAGCTCCAAGGCAATATCGAATCTTTCGACCAGTACGTCGTGTTGCTCAGAAATACGGTCACCCAGATGGTCTATAAGCACGCCATTTCCACGGTCGTGCCGGCCCGTCCGGTGAACTTCCACCCGGACGCTGAATCGTCCTAAACCATGTCGCGACCGGCCAGTCAGAATAGCTAACATTAAGCAACTCGCCGGTCGCTTCAAAACCCAAAAACATCAATTTGATTAACGCAGCGCTCGTCGGTATCGACTTCGGCAAGATCGATTTCGAAGCCAGTCTCGAAGAACTCAGTCTGCTCGCCCAAAGTGCGGGCGCCCATCCCGTCGTCACGCTCACCGGCCGCCGTTCCAGTCCCGATGCGAAAATGTTCATCGGCAGCGGCAAGGTCGAGGAACTGCGCCTGCAGTGCGAAGCGAACGACGTCGAACTCGTCATTTTTAATCACGCCCTCGCGCCCGCGCAGCAGCGCAATCTGGAAGTCGCGCTGAATCGTCGCGTGGTGGATCGTACGAGTCTCATTCTCGATATTTTTGCGCAGCGCGCCCGCAGCCACGAAGGCAAGCTGCAGGTCGAACTCGCGCAGCTGCAATATCTGTCCACACGCCTGATTCGCGCGTGGACTCACCTCGAACGCCAGAAGGGCGGTATCGGTCTGCGCGGTCCCGGTGAAACGCAGCTGGAAACCGACCGTCGTCTGATTGGCGAACGGATCAAGGCGCTCAAGGCCAAGCTCGACAAGCTGCGTCGTCAGCACGGCACGCAGCGGCGTCAGCGCACGCGCAATCGCACGATGTCGGTGTCGCTCGTCGGCTATACGAACGCGGGCAAGTCCACGCTGTTCAACGCGCTCACCAAGGCGCAGGCCTACGCGGCGGACCAACTGTTCGCCACGCTCGATACCACCTCGCGCCGCGTCTATCTCGGCGAAGAGACCGGCCATATCGTGATGTCCGATACGGTGGGTTTCATCCGCGAATTGCCTCACCAACTGGTCGCGGCTTTCCGCGCGACGCTGGAAGAAACCATCCACGCGGATTTGCTGCTGCATGTGGTCGATGCATCGAGCGCGGTGCGTCTCGATCAGATCGATCAGGTGAACGACGTGCTGCGCAGCATCGGCGCGGATTCGATCCGGCAAGTGCTCGTCTTCAACAAGATCGACGCGGTGCCCGAGCTGGCGGCCCGTGGCGAGGCAATTGAAAGGGACGAGTATGGTAATATTTCGCGTGTCTTTCTGAGCGCACGCTCGGGTCAGGGACTCGATGCGCTGCGCGCTGCCATCGTCGAAATCGCTTCGGCGGAAGAAGGCGAAATCGAGAGCCTGCCCAGTGTGCTCGCCGAGCCTCACGAAGTCTCCGAAGCAACAAATCCCTCGCAGTCCGGGTCGAACAAAGAGCGCGATACGCACGCAGGGCCGCAAGACCAGCAGCCCGCGGAACAGCGCGACGACCACAAGGTTCCCGAACACGGGCACTGAGCGGCTCCAGGACTACTTCGACCCGGCCCGATCCGGCTGTCTAATGGTGACTCACCGAGTGAACGACTACGACTACAAGCGGACTAACCGGCAACATCAGCCTGCCGTCTTTTCGATCAACGATCCGCGCTGGGGGCGGGGCGACGGCAATGGCGTGAAGAACGACACGAAACGTCCGCAGGACAATCGTCGTCCGAACGGCAAGGACGAAGGGCCGCCCGATCTCGACGAGATGTGGCGCGACTTCAACCGCCGCATCGCGGGCGTGTTCGGGCGCAAGCCGGGCAACGGCGGTCCGCGCGACAACGGCCGCGGCACCAAGATCGGCGTCGGCATCGTCATCGGCGTGCTGATCGCCATTTATCTCGGCAGCGGCGTGTTCGTCGTGCAGGACGGGCATGTCGGCGTCGTATCGCAGTTCGGCAAGTATCGTCAGACGGTCACGCAGGGCATCCACTGGCGTCTGCCGTATCCGTTCCAGTCGCACGATATCGTCGATACCTCGCAGATCCGTTCGGTCGAAATCGGCCGGGGCGGCGCCGTGTCGCAGGCCAATGTGCGCGATGCGTCGCTGCTGACGAACGAGGCGGACATCGTCGACGTGCGCTTCGCCGTGCAGTATCAGATCAAGTCGCCAACCGATTTCCTGTTCCGCAATTCCGATCCCGACCTGAGCGTCACGCAGGCGGGCCAGGCGGCCGTGCGCGAAGTGGCCGGCAGTCTCAAGACCGACGATCTGCTGTACAAGGACCGCGAGGCGCTGCGCGCGCGTCTGATCGAATCCATCCAGCGTTCGCTCGATGCCTACCGCACCGGCCTGCAGGTGACCGGCGTGACGGTGCAGAGCGTGCAGGTGCCGCAGCAGGTGCAATCCGCTTTCGAGGAAGCCTCGCGCGTGCGGCAGGACAACGAGCGCGCCCGCGATACCGCGCAGGCTTACGCCAATCAGCTGATTCCGCGCGCCAAGGCCGATGCTGCCAAGCTCACCGACGAAGCGACCGCCTACAGCAATCGCCAGGTCACGCAGGCGACGGGCGACGCCGAGCGCTTCAAGCAGGTCTACGAGGAATACTCGAAGGCGCCCGCGGTGATCCGCGAACGCATGTATCTGGACACGATGCAGCAAATCTACTCGCGTACCACGAAGGTCTTCGTCGACAGCAAGTCGGGCAATAACACGATCGTGCTGCCGCTCGACAAGCTGGTCGATGCGAATCGTCAGCAGGCGAAGGAAGCGGCCGACGCGCCGGCGAGCGCGCCTGCCGCGGCGTCTCCGACGGAAGCGCCGCAGGCTCGTCCGCAGAGCGCCCCCGCCACGCCGGCGACGCCGGCCGCCGCCGCGCCTGCGAAGGCCGCCAGTGCGGCGGGCGCCAGCGGTGCGGCCGCCGCCAGCGATCCGCTGCGATCGCGCGATGCGTTCCGCTCGCGCGATCGTCAAGACGACCTGCAGTAAGGAGCGCACACCATGAACCGAATCATTGCGCTCGTCGTCGCGGTCGTCATCGTGCTGTTCATCGGCTCGTCGATGATCTTTACCGTCGACGAACGGCATGCCGCCATCGTCTCCTCGCACGGCGACAGCGATGCGCTGCTCGACGGTCCCGGCCTGCATTTCAAGCTGCCGCCGCCGTTCCAGACGCTCACGCTGATCGACACGCGGACGCTGACCATCGACGAATCGGGCTCGGACCGCTTTGCCACGTCGGACAAGAATGAAGTGCTGGTGAACACGGTCATCAAGTACCGCGTCGCCGATCCCATGAAGCTGTTCGCCAGCAACGAGAAGAACACGCAGACGGCGGAAGAACGCATTGTCGCGCTGGCGCGCACCGCGCTCACCAGCGCCTTCGCCAAGCGCACGCTGGGCGACGCGCTCGGCGATCAGCAGGCGCTGGCAAGCGAGGCGCAGCAGTCCGTCGAGGACGGCACGGCCGCGTTCGGCGTGCAGCTCGTCGATCTGCAGATGACCCGCATCGATTTTCCGTCGGCGGTGGCCGATTCGGTCTACAAGCGCATGATCGCGGCGCGCCAGCAGGCGGCGGCGAACGAACGCGCGAAAGGCACGGCGGAAGCGGACAAGATCAAGGCCGACGCGGAGCGCGAGCAGCAGCAGATTCTCGCCGATGCGTACAGCCAGGCCCAGTCGATCAAGGGCGAAGGAGACAGCAAGGCGGCGGCCATAGCGGCCGACGCGTATGGACGCGATCCGCAGTTCTACCAGTTCTATCAGAGCCTCGAAGCGTATAAGAAGACCTTCAAGCCGGGCGACGTCATCGTCGTCGACCCGAGCAGCGATTTCTTCCGCTTCATGCGCGGTCCGAACGGCGGCAGCGCGGATTCGTCCGCGGCGGCATCGGCGAAGCGCTAATCGTGTCCACCGCCGCATGGTTCCGTCGCCGGAGCCGTGCGGCGCTTGCTCTCCTTGAGACATGCTCGAGACGTTACTGCTCGCAATCGCGTTGATGCTGATCATGGAAGGGATGTTTCCCTTCGTCTTCCCGACGGCCTGGCGTGACACGTTCCGCAGGATCGCCGAGCGGCCGCCGCATCACATCCGCATCGGCGGACTGATCGCGATGGTGCTCGGGCTGATCCTGCTGCTGATCGCGACCTGAACGCAAACTGAACGCAGCATCCGGCGCACGTCCGCCAATTTGCCTATCTTGTCTCCATGCGCCGCGCTTATCGAAGCGGCGCGCCCCGTAGGAAACGCATCGATGTCCACCTGGTTACTGCCCGAGAATATCGCCGACGTTCTGCCGTCGGAAGCCAGCAAGATCGAAGAATTGCGCCGTCGCCTGCTCGACCGTTTCCGTTCGTACGGGTACGAGCTGGTGATGCCGCCGATGCTCGAATATATCGAGTCGCTGCTGACGAGCGGCGGCAGCGATCTCAATCTGCGCACCTTCAAGCTGGTCGATCAACTGTCCGGGCGCACGCTCGGCCTGCGTGCGGATATCACGCCGCAGGTGTCGCGCATCGACGCGCATCTGCTGAATCGTCAGGGCGTGACGCGGCTGTGCTATGCGGGCGTCGTGCTGCATACGCGGCCGCGCGGCCTGCACGCGACGCGCGAGCAGATTCAGATTGGCGCGGAAATCTACGGTCACGCCGGTCTGGAAGCCGATCTCGAAATTCAGCAGTTGATGCTCGATTCGCTGCGTCTCGCCGGTCTGACGAAAGTGCGTCTGGACCTCGCGCACGCGGGCGTGCTGGCCGCGCTGCTCGAACTGGAGCCGGCGGCGGCATCGCTCGGCGAATCGCTGTATGAGGCGCTGGCGAGCAAGGACGTGCCGCGTCTCAACGAGCTGACTGAGCATCTCGGGCAAGTGCCGCGCGAGGCGTTGCGCGCGCTGCCGTCGCTGTACGGCGATGCGTCGGTGTTGCAGATCGCGCGCGACCGTCTGCCGAATCTGCCGGTGATCGCCCGCGCGCTCGACGATCTCGCGTTCCTCGCGGCGCAAGTCGAAGGCGCGGAAGTGATGATCGACCTCGCCGATCTGCGCGGCTACGCGTATCACAGCGGCGTGATGTTCTCCGGCTACGTAGATGGCGTGCCGAACGCCGTCGCGCACGGCGGCCGCTACGACGACGTCGGTCAGGCGTACGGCCGTGCGCGTCCGGCGACGGGCTTTTCGCTGGATCTGCGCGAAGTCGCGCGTATTTTGCCGGTCGATGCACGCGGCAGCGCGATCCTCGCGCCGTGGAACCACGACGAGCCGCTGCGCATCGCGATCCTGTCCTTGCGCGATGCCGGCGAAGTCGTCATTCAGGCGCTGCCGGGCCATGAACACGATCTCGACGAATTCGCGTTCGATCGCGTGCTGGTCGAGCGCGACGGCAAGTGGACGGTGGAACCGCGCGCCTGAACGGGTGCCATTCCGGCGCGCCGATCGGCTTGAACTGTCACGAATTTCCGTCGATCGGCGCGCATGTCAAAAACACGAAACGTATCCCGAAAAACTCGGAAGTCCCCGAGAACATAGGTAAAATACGTTTTTAACCAGCTAACGAATCAACATGTCTGCCAGCGCAGTGAATGTGAACCCAGGACGCAACGTCGTCGTGGTGGGCACCCAGTGGGGTGATGAGGGCAAGGGCAAGATCGTCGACTGGCTGACGGACCACGCCCAGGGCGTCGTTCGTTTCCAGGGCGGTCACAACGCCGGGCATACGCTCATCATCGGTGGCAAGAAGACCATTCTTCGCCTCATCCCGTCGGGCATCATGCGCGCCGGCACGGCCTGTTATATCGGCAACGGCGTCGTTCTTTCGCCGGAAGCGCTGTTCAAGGAAATCGACGAGCTCGAAGCAGCGGGCGTCGACGTCCAGAAGCGCCTGTTCATCTCCGAAGCGGCCACGCTCGTTCTCTCGTATCACGTCGCCATCGACCAGGCGCGCGAAGCCAAGCGCGGCGCGGGCAAAATCGGCACGACGGGACGCGGTATTGGCCCGGCATACGAAGACAAGGTGGCGCGCCGCGGCCTGCGCGTGCAGGACCTGTTCGACGTGCCGGTGTTCTCGGAACGCCTGCGCGAAGCGCTCGATTTCCACAACTTCGTGCTGACCAAATACCTCGGCGCCGACGAAGTCGATTATCAAAAGACGCTCGACACGATGCTCGGCTACGCCGACCGTCTCGCGCCGATGGTGACGGACGTCTCGCGCCGCCTGTACGACGCGAATCACAGCGGCAGCAATCTGCTGTTCGAAGGCGCGCAAGGCACGCTGCTCGATATCGATCACGGCACGTATCCGTTCGTCACGTCGAGCAATTGCGTGGCGGGTGCGGCGACGGCGGGCGCGGGTATCGGACCGCAGCGTCTGAACTACATTCTCGGCATCACCAAGGTGTATTGCACGCGTGTCGGTTCGGGTCCGTTCCCGAGCGAGTTGTACGACGCCGACAACGCGCAACGTCAGGAGCAAGTGGGCCTGACGCTCGCGACCGTCGGCAAGGAATTCGGCTCGGTCACGGGACGCCCGCGCCGCACCGGCTGGCTCGATGCCGCCGCGCTGCGCCGCTCGATCCAGATCAACGGCATTTCGGGCCTGTGCATGACCAAGCTCGATGTGCTCGACGGTCTCGACGAAGTGAAGCTCTGCACGGGCTACACGCTCGACGGCAAGCCGGTCGATATCCTGCCGCGCGGTGCATCGGAAGTGGCGCGTTGCGAGCCGGTGTACGAAACCTTCGGCGGCTGGAAGGAAAGCACCATCGGTATCACGCAATGGGACAGCCTGCCGGAAAATGCGCGCAAGTATCTGACGCGCGTGCAGGAAGTCGCGGGCGTGCCGATCGACATGGTGTCGACCGGTCCGGATCGCGACGAAACCATCCTGTTGCGTCATCCGTTCAAGGTCTGACGCGCGAGCGTTTCGAACCTTGCCGGACGCTGTAAAGAAAGTGGCCGCCTATTGCCCAATACGCGGCCACTTTTTGTATATAACCGTAATTTACATTTGAAAGAGCCTCACCATGATCGCGATGACCGCCCCGCGTAACGACGACAAGAACCTCTGGGTCAACTGGGACGAATATCACCGGTTGATCGAACTGCTCGCGCTGAAGGTGCACGAGTCGGGCTGGAAGTTCGACAAGATCCTCTGTCTCGCGCGCGGCGGCCTGCGCGTGGGCGATCAGCTCTCGCGTATCTACGATCTGCCGCTGGCCATTCTGGCGACGAGCTCGTACCGAGAGGCGGCCGGCACGCAGCAGGGCGATCTCGATATCGCGCAGTACATCACGATGACGCGTGGCGAACTTTCCGGCAACGTGCTGCTGGTCGACGATCTGGTCGATTCGGGCGTTACGCGCGCGCGCGTGCAATAACGTTATGTGTAACGTTATTGCACTTATGTGGCGATGTCGCTTATGTGAAGCAGCCGCCGTTTGCAGGCATGTGATCCACGAGGATGACGGATTCGCTGAACATTAATTCCGGATGACCTGTCGGCGCCGGCTCGGCCGCGCTCCGCTTGTGGAGCGCGACGCGCCGTGTTCGTAGAGCTATAGTCGCCGCAACCATTCGGTAAGTCGACTACCGTCCAGTGGAACCGGAGGCATAGCGGGTGCGCCCAGCACTTCGGGAAACACCTGAGAGAGCGCTTGCCGCTTCAGATCCATATCTGCCTTTGCATATCTCATCGTGGTGTCGACGTGGGCGTGCCCCAGCCACTGACTGATCGTTGCGAAATCGACACCGGCTTTCAGCAGATAAACGGCCGTCGTGTGCCTCTAATCTCCCCAACGATATAATCGACACTATCTACCCTTCTTGATTATGTCTTGTCGCCGCGCGATGGGCTGTTTTTCTAGGTAAATGCGTTTCGTCCGATAGAGATAATCTCGACTCCTTCCACCCGCTCCCCACGTCGGGGAAGGAGTTCATCGTGAAGTACACCATTCATGATCAGGTCATTCTCTCGCGAGCACCGGAAGGCCCGCTCGCAGCTCATTTAGTAGCCTTTGCGAATGCGATCAGCGCTCAGGGATACAGTGCGCAGTCCATGAAGCAGCATGGTTCGAATCGCGGCATGCTTTAGTCAATGGCTTAAACAGACAGGTGTCGGTGCAAAGGACATCTGCTACGACCACGCAATACGGTATTTGCGGTATCGCGCCCGCCATGTTCGACCTTACCTTGGGGATCGATCTGCGCTCAGGCATGTCATTGATTTTATGGGTAGTGAGGGCGTGATACCTGGCAACAAGATAGTGGCACGTCGGATGCCGCCGGCCGAGATCTGCGCGCAGGCATACGCGGAGTACTTGCGCGACGCTCAGGCTCTCGCTGAAACAACGATCATTAATTACGTGCCATTCATTCGCGATTTTCTCCACCATTGTTTCGGTGACGAGGAGGTCACGTTATCGCGACTACGTGCCGTAGATGTCGTGAGCTTTGTGCAGATCCGTGCGCCACGTTTGCATTTGAGGCGAGCTAAGCTCATGACCACTGCACTAAGATCTTTTCTGCGCTACGTGCGGTATAGCGGCGACGTTACGCTGGATCTGGCTGCCGCCGTTCCGGTCGTCGCCAACTGGTCGATGCCGTCAATTCCTCGTGCGATTTCTGCTGACCAGACGCGACAGTTGCTGGCTAGCATCGATCGACGGACTGCAGTCGGGCGTCGCGACTACGCCGTCTTGCTCTTGCTCGCGCGACTAGGGTTACGCTCTGGTGCTGTGGCTTTTCTCGAACTCGATGATATCGACTGGGGCTCCGGCCAATTGAGCGTGCGCGGCAAGAGTGGGCAACGCAGCGAGCTGCCCTTACCCGCGGATGTCGGCAAGGCAATTGCCGCATATTTGCGGCACGGGCGTCCTCATAGCGCCAGTCGCCGTGTGTTTTTACGTGCAAAGGCCCCCATCACAGGCTTTCGCGGACAATCTGGCGTCGGCTCCCTCGTCCGGCATTCGCTTCAGCGCGCTGGCATCGACGCGCCCACGTTGGGTGCCCATCAGTTCCGCCATGGCCTAGCCACCCAGATGTTGAGCCATGGAGCCTCGCTCAGCGAGATCGGCGAGGTGTTGGGTCATCGTCATCCACAGACTACAAAGATCTATTCAAAGGTAGACGTCAAGGCATTGCGCACACTCGCATTGTCGTGGCCGGGAGGTGCACGATGAACACGCTTCGCAAAGCCGTTCAGGATTACCTTGATCTGAAGCGCAGCCTGGGATTTAAGCTGAAGGAGGCAGGCAAGGTATTGCCGGATTTCGTCGCGTTCATGGAGCGGCATCGTGCTTCCTACGTCACTCAGGCGTTGGCTCTTGCCTGGGCTCGACAACCATCGAATGTCCAACCCGCGCAATGGGCGCGACGATTGGGTTTCGTGCGCGATTTTGCGCGCCATCGCAGTGCGACCGATCTTCGCACCGAGATACCAGCGCCGGGTTTGTTGCCGTTTCAACCTAAGCGAGCCTGACCGTATTTATATTCGACGGGCGAGATCCGCGCACTATTGCGGGCTGCGCTCCAGATTCCATATCGCTATGAACGGGGTGCTTTACTGCCTTGGACCTATCATTGTCTATTCGGATTACTGAGCGTATCAGGCATGCGCTTGGGTGAAGCGCGCAATCTCAAACTGCAGGACGTCGATCTGACAGCGGGGATATTGACGATCCGTGGAGCGAAGCTAGGCAAGTCGAGATTCGTTC
>NZ_LFJJ01000369.1 GCF_001189365.1 Candidatus Burkholderia verschuerenii
CCCCCCCCCCCCTTCCCCCTCCCTACCCCCCCCCCCCCAACCCGCTTCTACCTCCAACCATGCGAGCGGGCCGCAGAAGTGAGCACTCACGACTCGACGACGAACTTGGCTTGCTTCCCAGTTCGTCGCCACGCTAGTGCATTGCATGCGTGCCTCACGCAGCGCGGTTATGTTCGCGAAATAGTGCTTCGCCGATGGGGTGACAAGTCCGGTAACAAGCGCATTTCCCATCAAGAAGGCGCGCTTCGTATCCGATATGCCGCTGAGCTCGGTGAAGCCGTGCGGAAAGCCATTCAGGTCTTCCAGCTCTTCGGGCGTAAGGCGTCGAAGCCTTCCACTTGACGTTGCGACGACGTGTTTCGTCCGGGTGGCAGTTGCGCCGCCTTCGGATGTAATGATTGTCCTCGACGGGCGACTGAGAAGGTCCGGAAATGCCATCGCGCCTTCGGTGTACTCATAGCTAAATCCGTTCTTCTCTCGCGGGATACGCTTGGCGCTTTTCGCGGCTTTCCAACGAAGCTCCGAGTCCTCATCCAAGTAGAAAGATTCAGGCACGCCGATAGTTTTGCGCACGACGTCCCCAAGTGTCAAAGGTGCGACGTGGCCCGTGTACGGCTGGTAGTCTTCAACGTCGGAAGCACAAGACTTCGCGGTCCAGACTTGCCCATCCAGCATCAGGCCGCTATTCGCAAAGCGTGACGTTCCGTTCGAGAGAGGTCGATAGCCCAACTGGGTTGTGAACGGGTCATTCGAAACGGACAGTGCTGGAGAGGCTCCATCGAGAGGCTGCACTAAGTTGCATGGTAGGGCAGTCTGCAAGACTCCCTCTTGATTCCACGCGAGAGCGTTGTGCTCCAGCTTGGTTTGCATAGACCGATACATCGCCGTGGAGCGGTGATATCCAACGATGAAAACACGTCGCCGCTTTTGTGGGAACCCGTAGTCTGCTGCGTTCACGATTCTCCACTCTACTGCATAGCCAAGTCCGTGGAGCGTGCTCAGTACGGTGGCGAAGTCTTGACCCTTGCACTGAGCAGGGGAGGCGATAAGGCGGTCAACGTTCTCGAGAATGAGATATCGGACAGGCTTATTGTCTTCGAGGCGCTGCCGCAAGAGCTCCCCGATGGACCACCAGAGAACCCCTTTTTTTCCGGCTAGGCCTTTCGACATTGAAAGCGGCTTTGCAACCGAATAGTCCTGGCAAGGAAAGCCACCTACGAGAACGTCTGGGGCCGCTGCACAGATGGCTTGTCGACCTGCCTCTGACTCGAGTACCGAGGAGTTGTGTGCGTCAAGTTGTGCAGAAATCAGATGCCGGTGGTTTCAGTTGATCCTTCTGTGCGACGTGCGGCGCGAAGGGCGTAGCCCGCAGCGCCGAACGCCGCGCGGCCGCTATGCAGCAGCG
>NZ_LFJJ01000370.1 GCF_001189365.1 Candidatus Burkholderia verschuerenii
CACCGTCAAATGTGTAAAAAAAACAGCCTTATGTTTTCATGTGATGATCGGTTAAGTTGGAATTGAATCTTGCTTGAAAAATGAATTTTTATTGGTTGAGTTTTGCTGTTCTTGGCTAGATGTTGTATTAAAATGAAATTCAATTGGTGGAAAAATTATTTTGGTAGCATGCAAGGTGGCGTGAACCCCTATCCTTCTGATGAATAGAAACGCACAAGCAGAGTTTGGCCGATTGGATCTAACTCTATGTTATATCCTTGTTCGAATTTCGTATGGGACAAGTGATCTTCACCCCTAACCTTCCAATTTGGTTAGAAATGTTGAATTCTAAAGCAACGGATCGATGACTAATTTTAGAGATGAACAACTCTCAAAAACTAAGCCTATAGATTTTTGAATTCTGTGGAGAACTCAAGAGAAAAACTCTCACTTGCAAGAAGCAATTTCTGATGAATAATTGATGTCTTGAATTCAAAAATATGGACCCCCTATTTATAAGGTTGTGATGGCCGAATTCTTGTTCCTTAAGGGATAGAATTTGGCTCATGCAATCCTAGTCTAAACATATTACTTAGTCCCTAAGAAATCTTATCTAGTACTTGAACCAATACAACAAGTATGGCTAAGTACATTTAGAACATTCTAGAGAGGACTAGTCTAGAACTTATCTAATAAGCAAACCTAATTAATTCATACCACTTATAACATGAATGTGGCTGAATTATATGTCTAAATAAGCAAGCTAAATTTCGGATTCCTTCTAGGTCAAGAGAATCGAAATTTGACATGAATGAAACTACCAAAATTCAATCCTTTATCAACATGATAAGGTTGAATATTGGGCTAACTAATTGGGCTGAAAGAGCCTTACAATTAAACCCTAATTTTCAAAAATTAAAGGCCTAAAATAAGTGGTGGCCGAAATTCAATGTGGTGAAGTCCAATTTGACCTTTTGGGCTCATTCTCTTTATGTGTTGGCCCAAATAGCTTTAGCTCTCCTTAACCTTAAATAAGGTTATGATGTTGGGCTTCTCTTCAACTCTTGTGGGCTTGGACTCCTCAAATAAATATAGAATAAATCCATTGAGGGCCTCTTTCATCTTTTTAGCTCTACTTCTCGTCATTGGGCCTCCAAGTCCCATTAATGGATCTTTTCTCCAAGCTGGCCCATTGATAGCTTGATCCATTGTTGAAGAACCTTGAGAATCACGTTCATGTTGGGCTTGAGAGTGGGTCTTCACGCCATCTTCATCTTCTTCAGCTTCATGATTGTGATCTCCATGTGTAGTGCTTCTTGTGATCACATCATCCCCCCTTTCTTTAAGAGGATTCGTCCTCGAATCAACCATCTCATAATCTGAAAATTCAAAGGGAGATAAGTCAGTAACATTGAAAGTAGCACTAACATTGTACTCACCAGGTAGATCAATTTTATAAGCATTATCATTGATCTTTTGCAACAC
>NZ_LFJJ01000371.1 GCF_001189365.1 Candidatus Burkholderia verschuerenii
GCGAAGTTCCAAACTCCCAGGAAACCATTCAGATCAATATTGCTTCTGGGAGTTCTGGGAAACACGATCTTCCGGCGGCCCCTTGCCACCCTTGACTTCGACTAATTCTGAAGGGCCGACTCAGTATAGCCAAGGTGACACGTTCTTGCCCCGAATACAAAAGACATTACCGAACCATCGGTGGCGGCTATCACGACTTAGGTTTCGATAAGGCAGAATACGCAATTCGGCCATATTTTGCATGATCGACCACGTAAGTTTGCACGTCTGATAGCTCGAGGTAAGCCTTTGTTGACAGGGCTCTCGATTTTTCGGGTTGCTGGCTTCTAGTTTGCTTTCAAAGCTTCCGGAATTATTGATTGACGCCATGAACGCTTCCACCACGATCGAGACTCCGCTCGCCAAAAATACCGCCGATCGCGAGCGTCGCTTCGGCGGCATCGCGCGGCTTTATGGCGCACCGGCGCTCGCCGCTTTCGAGCGGGCGAATGTCGCGGTGATCGGCATCGGCGGCGTGGGATCGTGGGTTGCGGAGGCGCTGGCGCGCAGCGCGATCGGCAAGCTCACGCTGATCGATCTCGACAACGTCGCCGAAAGCAACACCAACCGGCAGATTCACGCGCTCGACGGCAATTACGGCAAGGCGAAAGTCACCGCGATGGCCGAGCGCATCGAGTTGATCGATCCAGACTGCCAGGTGACGCAGATCGAAGACTTCGTCGAAGCCGGCAATTTCGATGCGACGCTCGGCGCCGGTTTCAATTACGTGATCGACGCGATCGACAGCGTGCGCACGAAAACCGCGCTGATCGCGTGGTGCGTGGAGCGCAAGCAGCCGCTCATCACGATCGGCGGCGCAGGCGGGCAGCTCGATCCGACGCGGATCCGCATCGACGATCTCGCGCTGACGATTCAGGATCCGCTGCTCTCGAAAGTACGCGGACAGTTGCGCAAGCTGCACGGCTTTCCGTGCGGCCCGAAGTCGCGTTTCAAGGTGAGCGCGGTGTATTCGGACGAGCCGCTGATCTATCCCGAAGCGCCCGTCTGCGATCTGAGCGAAGGCGCGGAGCATCTGGAAACCGGCGCGGGACATTCGGGGCCGGTCGGTTTGAATTGCGCGGGATTCGGCTCGAGCGTGTGCGTGACGGCGAGCTTCGGCTTCGCGGCGGCGGCGCATGTGCTGCGCGAGTTGGCGAAGCGGGCGGCGTGATCGTCGCGCATGATCGGCATAGGGGCGGCCAGCAAGCTGGCCGGTCCCCTGCCACACCACCCTGCCACACCACCCGGCGTGCGGGTCCGCACCGGGCGGTTCGGGGAGGTGAGGTTATGTGAGGCGAGGCATGCCCAGACGAGCGGAGTGGGCAAGCGGCAGCCAGCTGGGGAGG
>NZ_LFJJ01000372.1 GCF_001189365.1 Candidatus Burkholderia verschuerenii
CTCCCCTGCCGACGCTTCGCCGATCACCTCGCGGTGACCTGCGCACGGCTCGGGGCCGATGTGGTTCGCTACTCCTTCATCGCAGTGGACTTTCACCACCTACTTCCTTGCCGGTCTACCGGCGCACCCAGAACTTGTGGCGAATGCCGATTGCCGCCATCTCCTGCGTGCTCTTTCCTGCGGCGAAACCGAACGAGCCGATGGACGCTTCAGCCGCGCCCTGACCATTCTGCCCCAACGCGTGCTGATAGCCCGCCAGCGCGTACACGTCCGTGCGCTTGCTCAAAAGATAGTCCACGCCGACATTGAACTGGTGATACTTTGCCGACGAATCGCCGAGTGCGCGCGTGTAGTTGTAGCTGCCGATCACCTGATAATCCGGCGCGATCATATAGCTGCCGTACACCGATGCATTGTGATACTTCTCCGCGTCCGCGAATGCCGACGAAGCATCCGCTTCATAGCGCGAATAGCTGTACGCCGCGCCCACCGTCACCGGCCCGAAGATCACGTTGCCGCCCACGCGCGCGATATTGATACTGCGCGCCGACGCATACGCCGCGTTCACCGGCGAGTTGAACAGCGTGTCCGCGGTCGATGTGCCACGCGCCACCACCGCCGCGTTGCCGTTGTCGATATGCAGATAGCCGCCCGCCACGTTGAAGTTCGACGCCGCATAGCTCGCGGCCGCGCTCCAGCTCTGACCCGATCCGGTCGCGCCGGCCACGCCGCCGAGCGCGTACAGGCCTTCCACCGTCACGCCGCGCCCCACGTCGGGCTGACCCACTTCACCGCGTTGGAAAAGCTCGCGCTGTCGTCGTAATTGTCGATATCGCCGGGCGTCGCGAACCAGCCGCTGAACGAATCCGCCGTCAGCGGTTGCAGCAGATCGGTCAGCGGATCGTACTGGCGTCCGAGCGTGAGCGTGCCGAGCGTCGTGCTCGTCACGCCGACATACGCCTGCCGCCTGAACTCGCGGCCACCGAAGCCGAGTTGCCCGTTGCTGCTATCGAAACCGTTTTCGATCTGGAAGATCGCGCTCAATCCGCCGCCGAGATCTTCCGAGCCTTTCAGGCCCCATTGCGCGCCGTTCAGATTGCTCGTCTGCATGCGCCATTGCGACGACGCGCCGCCGCTGTTGTGAATGTAGTCGATGCCCGTATCGATGATGCCGTACAGCGTGACCGAACTCTGTGCATGAACGGCGGGCGCGCTCAGGGCCAATGCAATCGTCCCTGCGATGCTGCTTTTTCTCATCTTGTCTTCTCGTTGATGGTGAAAAACGCACATCGGCATAGGGGCGGCCAGCAAGCTGGCCGGTCCCTTGCCACACCACCCTGCCACACCACCCGGCGTGCGGGTCCGCACCGGGCGGTTCGGGAAGTTGAGGTTATGTGAGGCGAGGCATGCCAAGA
>NZ_LFJJ01000373.1 GCF_001189365.1 Candidatus Burkholderia verschuerenii
CCAAGTCTAAGGTTCTGTGCCGGGGCCGCTCAAGAAGGTGCTTAGGATCGGCAAGCGGCTTTCTTTGGTTACTTTCTTTGCCGCCGCAAAGAAAGTGACCCCTCCGCCGGGGAGGCGGCTACTGAATAAAGCATAACGAAAACGGCCCCATCGCAAAGGCAACGAAGCAACAACCGCCCAAGAAAGAAAAAAGCCCACTTTCGGACAGAAAGCAGGCCTTCACATTCACCAAACACCAAAGCGCAAGCGAACAATCACTGTCCGATAGTCGCACTCACCCGCTGGCGCAAATCGCTGGCATCCATCGGCTGCGCGTTCTCGATCCGACGTGCACCGGTGAACCGCTTCTCCCAGTACCCATCATCGAGATCGTCGACGCGAATCGTGCTGCCGGTCGACGGCGAATGCACGAACTTGTTGTCGCCGATATAAATCCCGACGTGCGAGAACGACCGGCGCATCGTGTTGAAGAACACGAGATCGCCCGGCTTCAGATCCGACACACGGACCTTCTCGCCGACGCGGCTCATCTCTTCGGCGCGGCGCGGCAAGGTCATGCCGAGCGTGTCCTGAAACACGTAGCGCACGAAGCCGCTGCAATCGAGGCCGGAATCCGGCGTATTGCCGCCCCAGCGATAACGCACGCCGATCATGTTGAGCGCGCCGACGACGACGTCGCCTGCTTTGCTCGCCACGCCGGAGAGGAACGACTTCGCGCTGCCCGGATTGCCCGAGGCGTCTGCGGTGGTGTCGCTGGATTTGGCGGAAGGGGCGCCGTTGGTGGCGTTTTGGCTAATACTGGAAACTTCGTCGGCGAACGCGCCGGAAGTTGCTGTCATTACTAGGCCGAGCAACATGCCGGCGGCGGCGCGCGAACATGTCTTAGTCAACTTGATTGGCTGCATCGGTCGGAAGTTTTTACAATTAAAGACTGATAAATCAGGGAGATACGTGAAAGTTTGATCGCATACTAGCCACAAATTATTTAACTGTCAAAAGAAATAGGAAAATACAATCGAGATGGGCACTCAATTGACGAAAAAGAAAGATTTTTAGGATTCTAGTGCTGTCCTTAGAAGCTTACGTGTGTATTCATCTGAGGAGTTCGAAAAAATCTTCTCCACGTCGCCGGACTCGACAACAATTCCATTTTTCATCACCGCGACGCGATACGCCATGGCGCCGATGACCTGTAAATCGTGGCTAATAAACACGTATCCAAGATTGTGTTTCTTTTGTATATCGGTCAGTAGGGATTGCGGTAGGGATGTCCATTACTGAACACCCCCCGCACAGATCCCGGCGTGCCCAATTTAGGCACCGGGCTCCTACCTTGAGTGCTTGACGACAAAGCGCCGATCAGGCCATGGATGAAGAATGC
>NZ_LFJJ01000374.1 GCF_001189365.1 Candidatus Burkholderia verschuerenii
GGCTTACCCGGAACAATGGACTCCAGTCGTCCCCATATCTCATCGGTCAGCAACATTCGACTCATCTTGATCGCTTACGCAAAAGATGAGATGTAAACACATTTCTTCAAATGTGAACAGAGCCTAACAGTGCCGATTCCCCCTGCCCTTGCTCCTTTCATTGTTTGGTCGCAACGCTAAGCTTTTTCATGTGTGCGCTCAGGGTGTTGCGATGCCTAACCGATACTTCGCCGACCCAAGCCGGTCCGCGGTCACAATCACGCACAGTCTTGTCCGTAAGCATATCGACGCAGCAAGAGCACGTGTTTGCCCGGTCGCAATCACGGTTGATAGCAAGACGAAGCGGTTAGCGTTCCTCCTCCGATGGCGGTAAGCCATTGTGAATCGCTTCATAAAGCAACGTCATATATTCGTCGTTAAGCGGCTCGCTGCGGCGGGTAAACTGCTGACGGTCAAGTACCGAGGCCCGCGTTATAGTTGCCAGTCCGAGTAAGTCATGGTGCACTTTACAAACGAACTTTTTCAGTCCCACAAACTCAACTTCGATCTCCTGGGAACGAGGTGTAGAAGTTCGGCGTATTTCGATCGAGCGCTACATATCCGTGAACGAACGTGCGCGTCGGGTATTTGAGTCGTACATGCACGTACAGGATCCGCTACAGACACAACACTGCGTTAACGTGGGAAAATGTTTTCATAAACCGTGAAAAGGGGAATTCCATGCAGGATATTTTTGACCCCCGCCGTGAGCCCGCGCGCAGCATCTACCTGGCGCTTCAGACCGAAGCGGCCAAACGCAAAGGGCGAACCGTCGATGAATGGCAAACTGCGGAACGCGACGTTGTCTATCGCGAATCGGTCCATCAAGCGCAGAAGCTGGGATTGCGAGTTCCGACAATGGATGACATCGTGAGTACCGAACGTTATGCGACTGGATCCGTCGATAATGGTGCAAAGTGGGCCAACTGTGTTGTGACGGCAATGCGCAGTCCCGCAAGCGACGGTTGAGCCAACAAGTAAAGAAATGTCGGGCTCATTTCGCGGAGAATATTCCGAAAAATCCCTTTCGGATTGTTGTTGACGCATGCGTCGGAGAGTTGGGGTTCGGCGCAATTCTTGGACTATCAAAAACTAGTCTAAGAATTCCGCCGCACTCCCCTTGCAAGAAGTAAGTTGCTTGAGCTACCGCCGTTGGGCACCACCGCCCCAGCTTATGCCAGCGTATCTTGCAAGCTGTCAGAGAAGATTGCCATTTTCTTGACCCGGTACGTAGTCGGCCCTTCAGAATTAGTCGAAGTCAAGGGTGGCAAGGGGCCGCCGGAAGATCGTGTTTCCCAGAACTCCCAGAAGCAATATTGATCTGAATGGTTTCCTGGGAGTTTGGAACTTCGCC
>NZ_LFJJ01000375.1 GCF_001189365.1 Candidatus Burkholderia verschuerenii
AGGTAGGAGTGTCTAAAAATTCTAAAACTCTTTGATTGTGATCTTTGATAGGTTAAATTGATTATGGAATGCTAAAATTAATTTTTGTAAGTGGTTAAAAAATGTTTTAAGTGCTTGAGGTTGAAACTGGCAGAATTGGGAAATTTCTGGAAATGCTGTTTGCAATTTCGGTTTGTGCTCCTGTTTTTGGTACATAGACTCATTCAAAATTTCTCATATTTTGTACATATGAACTTTAACGTGTTATAAAGGATTTTGAGAGCTGGAACTAATTTTTGGAAGTGTTTAAAAATAGTTTTGGATGCTAAATGTTGGTAAAGGCAAAACTGAAACTTTGCTGGGATTGTTATGAATTTCGGTCTTTTTGTGTGATTTAAAAATACTTAGGAGCATTGGAAAATTCCCAAAATTTTTCCTAGAACCTTTTACTATGTTGTGATGATTCTGGAAAAGTGAAACTAATTTTTGGAAGTGGATAAAACCGATTTTCAATGCTTGAGAAGGAACTCGGCAGAACTGGGAATTTCTGAGATTGTTCATTTTTATGTTTCAAATGTAGACTTGTTTTGGCACTTAAATATTTTAGAAAATTCCCAAACTTTGCAGACATGATCTATTATGTGTATAAGAGATACTGGAATGTTAGGATTAATTTTTGTATAAGGCTAAAAATGTTTTTCAAGCTTGAAAATGGAATTAGGCAGAAACTTGAGTTTTCTGGAATACTTGTTAGTTGATTTTGAGTGTGGTTTTGTTTTTGGCACTTAGACATATTCAAAAATTCCCAAAATTTACAGACATGATCTTTATTATGTTAAGAATGATGAGGAATGCTGGAATTAATTTTTGGAAGTAAATTTAAATGATTTCTGGCACTTGAAAATGGAATCGGCAGAACTAAAGAATTCTGGAATTTAATTTAAAAGTTGTTCTTGCTTTCTCTTCGGTTTTGGGGTCTAGAGGTTTCCAAAAGTTTTCATGTTGTGCTTATATGATCTGTAAAGGGTTGAAAACGTTTTGAATTGTTGGGATGGATTTTTGAGAACAAGGAAAAATGGATTAAGGTGCTGTTTTCTACGAATCATCAAAACTGGAACTTAAATAAAAGTGGGATACAATTTTGGTTCTTGGAATGTTTTAAAAATATCTAGGGTGTTCTGAAAATCCTATAAATGATTTGGTTTGTTCCTTAAAGTGTTAAGGAAAGTTTTTAAATGTTGAATTGAATTTTGGAACATGCTTTTGATACTTAAACAATTAGAATGTCGAAAGGAGGCAAAGCTGAAAATTGTGAATCGAAAATTCTACTTGGGTTAATTGTAAAGAAATGGACCTTGAGCTTAAATAGCTGTCATGTTTGACTAAAGAAATAT
>NZ_LFJJ01000376.1 GCF_001189365.1 Candidatus Burkholderia verschuerenii
GACTTGGCGAAGGCAGTTCAAGAATTGGCTAAAGAAATGAAGTCCTCACAAAAAGGCAAGAAAGCACGTGAGGCAGCCATGAGCCAATTTATGCAAAGCTTCAATGCCAAATGAAGTGGCGGACTACCTAGCGATACAGTTCCCAACCCAAAGGAGAAAGAGCCGATGTGTGCAGTCCATTTACGAAGTGGAAAGAAATTGCAAGGAGAATCTAGCAAAGCTCAAGACAACAAGGACAAAGAGAAGGTTGGAACTCAAGCCTTGGCCGATAAGAAGTGCCACATTGAAGGCAAAGTGAATGATGAGGTGGTGGTGACTCTTGAGAAAGAGGGAGGAGAAGCTCAGCCCAACAAGAGGAAGAGAGATGAAAAGGAGGTGGTTCATGAGTGTGAGAAGCCTAAACTCCCTTATACGATTGCTAGGAAAGACAAGCTACAAGGAGACAAGTTGATGGAGAGGCTAGTGGAACTGATGAAGAAGATAAACCTGAACATTTCCTTCCTTGACCTCATTTGTGACGTGCCAAAGTATGCTAAGTGCCTAAAGGACATTGTGGCCAACAATGAGAAGTTTCAAGGAGAAGGCATCGTCCAATTGAGCCAAAGTTGTAGCTCAATATTCAAGAATGATATGCGGCTGCCCAAGAAGATGAAGGACCCCGGATGTTGTACCATCCCCCTCAACATTGGAAACAATTTGGTGAAGAAGGCTTTGTGTGACCCGGGAGCAGCGGTGAACTTGATGCCACTTTCTATAGTGAGGACTCTTGAGAAGGATAGCCTAATGGGAAAAACACCTGTCTTGATTCAATTGGCCGATATGACCGTGGTTAATCCGTGTGGGATGATTGAGGATATGCTAGTGCAACTTGACAAATTCATTATCCCGGTCGATTTCATCGTGCTCGACATGGAGGAAGACCATGAGACCCCTCTTATTTTGGGGCGTCCCTTCTTAGCCACTTGTGATGCCACACTTAGGGTCTGAGATAGCTCTATTGAATTCTCAATCAATGGAGTGAAGCTTAGTTTTGCCATGAATCATGTGCTCAAGGCCCCAAGGGCTGTCCCTTATACACTTCTGACGCTGCCGACGAGCGGTCCGGGGTGGGTTGGGGGGG